>JBFFVR010000086.1:0-6484 GCA_041570685.1 Promineifilaceae bacterium (SeqCode) | reverse complement strand
CATCGAAAGGCCTCCGTGGGGCCTTTCAATCATCTCCAAGGTGTCGCCACTTTCGCTGGAGGCATATTTGCTAACCTTGGCAACTGCAAAACAAACTTCCATGATTCGTTACTTGGATTGATTTTTCCCTGTTCCTAATATTCGTTAATCTCGTATCTCAAGTTTCGCCAGACTGGCGACAAGTTTCTTGATGCCAATTGCAGAATCTGTGAAAGCAACGACGATCTCCTCATCGACACCTGTGAGCTTACTTTCGACAACGATGCCATCGCCAAATTTTGCGTGGTGGACATTCTGACCCGTACGATATTGCGGCTGGGTTATGGCTGATTCTCGAGGAACCTCAGCAGTCCTATTACCTTGATAAGGCTCAGGTAGCGATTGTCTACGGCCGTCTGATTCCGTCCTGTCTTTCCCCCAATCCCACCTTCTCGCTGCCGTTGTTTTTGAGGATGACCAATTCCATTCGCTGGCTCGTTGCTTAGTCTGCTGTCTACGAGAGCGACTTGTACCACCTGTCATTAAATCGGATGGAATCTCGGCCAAGAATCGAGAAGGCACCGTCAATTCTGAGCCACCGTATATCGAGCGGCGAAAGGCATAGGAGAGAAAGACGCGATCTTCTGCCCTGGTAAGACCGACATAAAATAATCGTCTCTCTTCAGCCAGTTCCTCCGCATCGTCTTGCGAACGACTATGGGGCAACATACCTTCCTCAAGCCCCACAATAAAGACTACCGGAAACTCTAATCCTTTGGCCGAGTGTAGGGTTAAGAGGGTTGGCGCATTGGGATCATCGTCCAGATCATCAACATCGGAAACCAAGGCTACCTGTTCGAGGAATTCGTTTAAGGATAGATCCTTAAATTCAGATGCCACATTGCGCAATTCCATCACGTTTGCCCATCTATCCCGGCCTTCATCCGTACCATCGTTCAGATAATTCTGAAAACCGGAACCTTCGACTATCGTATCTAAAAGTTCCGCCACTGTGAGGCTCTCTTTTAGCGAAAGCCAATCTGACAGGAGTTGGCCAAAATGGGTTAAAGATTTATAGGCCCGCGAAGTAAAAGGATGTTGCAAATCTGGATCTTCTACTAATAGTAAAAGCGCTTGGGCGGGTTGGCGACCAATTTGTGCAGACCAGGAGTTGAGCAATTGGCTGGTCTTCCGGCCGATACCCCGGGGTGGTGTATTTAGAATTCGAGAAAAGCTGACTGAATCGGCAAGACTATGAACCACTCTCAAATAAGCAATTAAATCTTTAATTTCCCGACGGCTATAAAAGCGTGTGGCGCCAACCAGCCGGTAGTTTATTCCGGCTCGCAAAAATGCCTCTTCCAATACTCGAGATTGAGCATTTGTTCGGTACATGACAGCACAATCGCCCAACCTGGTGTCATTAAGAACAAGCTCTTCTATAGTGGCAACGACGGTTTCGGCTTCCTCCACATCGTTATAAGTCTCTTTCAGCGCAATCTTCTCCCCACCCTGGCGCTGTGTATGTAACTCTTTATCTACACGATCCTGGTTGTGTCGAATGACAGATTTAGCCGCATCAAGAATGATTTGAGTAGAGCGGTAATTTTCTTCCAGTAAAATGATCTGGGAGTCAGGGAAATGTTGCCGGAAGCGATTTATGTTGCGAAAGTCGGCACCCCGCCATTTGTAAATTGATTGATCCGCGTCTCCGACAGCCAATATGTTTTTGTAGTGGTCTGCTAATTGTCTTAATAATGCATATTGGGCGGAATTTGTGTCTTGAAATTCATCAACCAGGATATGGTGGTACTTCTCTTGATATTTTTGTAAGACATCTGCCCGCTCGCCAAGTAACAGAACGGTATTCATGAGCAGGTCATCAAAATCCATCGCGTTGTTAGCAACCAAAATGGCTTGATATTGCTGATAGACTCGACGGGTGATTTCGGAAATATAATTGCTGGCAGCGTATTCTTCTGGCGTCACCAATTCGTTTTTGGCAGAACTTATTCCAGACAACATTTTATTGGGTGGGAACTTCTTATCATCCAGACCAAGATCTTGTAACGCTCTTTTGGCTACCTGTCTTTGGTCATCTGTATCAAAGATTAAGAAGTTCGAATCATAGCCGGGAAGGCTATCGCTCTCGCGACGCAATATCCGTACACAGGTAGCATGGAAGGTGCCCATGGTTATTCCGCGGGGATTGCCACCGAGCAAGGATTCAATTCGGTAACGCATCTCGCGGGCCGCTTTGTTAGTAAAGGTGACCGCCATGATATTCCAAGGCGAAATCTGCAGTTCCTCAATTAAGTAAGCAATCCGGTGCGTCAATACCCTGGTCTTGCCACTTCCCGGTCCGGCCAGGACCAATACGGGACCAGGGCCTGCTTCAACAGCTAGTTTCTGGGGTCCGTTTAGATTATCGATAATACTCATGACGTTCAATTATAGTCACTTTCTATCAATAGAGAACAAGCATACCCAAGTAAAATAAACAATAATCCCAAATGTTCATCCTCAAAAGGACCACGATCGTTTTTCGTTATAAGACGGATTGTCGCGGTATTAACTAGGAAAAGAAAAACCTTGATAAATTACTAGCCGTTCGGATATTATCTTGCACATAAATCTTACGACTGAAATTGTAGTGATCGGCCACCCGAGATGTCCGTTTATAAGGTTTGACAGGAGCTGATCGCTCTGTTAGAATCCGCTCCGCTAGTTGGCCCATTCGTCTAGCGGCCTAGGACGCGGCCCTCTCAAGGCCGAAACACGGGTTCGAGTCCCGTATGGGCCATAAGATGAATCGCGAGGCTTCGCTTACGGTTGGGCGAAGCCTTTTTTATTTGGATCAGTGGAAACATCATCCAGCCTTTAGTTGGGAGAGCGATCACATATTATAATTACTATTAACGCGGAGTCGTCTAATTTCGATCGTTACCGATTTTGGACGTGATAAGCAAAACATGCTTCCAAATTTGAATTGTGATTTGATATTCGAAAATGGTCTAATGCAGCAACAAAGTCTAGGTCGCTTATTGAGAAAATGCTTCTTAAATTGAGGCTTGCTAAACCATCGGAACTTCAATGACAAACAGCACCCAACCACAAGCCGAACGCATTGATCGAGCCCGTTTCCGACGCATCCTATTTTTCTTCAGCGGCATCATAGCTAATATCGTTTGGTGGGATCTGCTTGTCGGTCGAATTTTCAAGGGCAGAGTACGCCGCTCGAGGCCAGATCGATTTCGCCGCATGTCCCGGCGATTCAGGGAATTAGCGATTGAAATGGGCGGGGTGATGATCAAATTAGGCCAGTTCCTAAGCGCCCGTGTCGACGTTCTACCACCTGAAATTACTGAAGAGTTGGCAGGCCTGCAGGATGAAGTACCGGCTGTTCCATTTTCCGAAATCCAATTGGTCCTGTCTGCTGAACTTGGAGATGTATCTCAGCATTTCAGCGATATCAACACCCAACCCCTCGCAGCCGCTTCCTTAGGCCAAGCGCATCGTGCCCGTTTGACTCCAGGAAATGACCGGAGACCAAATTCCAATTCGGATTCTGTAGTTGTTAAAGTGCAGCGACCCGGAATTGAAGATGTTGTCAGAACGGACCTGGCAGCCTTGAACGTCGTAGCGCGCTGGGTAATGCGTTATCGACCTATTCGACGCCGGGCTGATGTTCCTGCCCTAATGAATGAGTTTTCAACAACCTTATGGGAAGAGTTGGACTACGAGTCGGAAGCTGATAACGCTGAGCGATTTGCAGTCATGTTTAGTGACAATGAAGATATTCGTATTCCGGCCATTTTGCGCGAACATTCAACCAGGCGTGTCCTCGTATTAGAGGATGTTGGGGGGATCAAAATCACCGACGTCGCTGCCATGACTGCTGCAGGGATAAAAAGCAGTGATGTTGCCACAAGGGTATTAGATGCCTACTTTTTCCAGATATTCAAAGAAGGATTCTTTCACGCGGATCCGCATCCTGGAAATCTTTTTATCCAACCTATTGAACCGCTAGGTTATTGGCCTGAAGAAGAATCAATCCCCTTTCGCCTGACCTTCGTCGACTTTGGTATGGTTGGCCATATTGAGGAACTAATGGGCGACAATTTGCGCCGGGTTCTGGTCAGCGTCACCCAAAGGGATGCCCGCGAGCTCACTGAAGCCTTCAATGATCTTGGATTTTTCCTGCCCGGCAGCGACCTGGATCGGATCGCAGAAGCCCAAGCAACGGTATTGGACCATTTGTGGGGGCGAAATTTACTTGAACTCAGCCAACCAGATCCGGAAGAGATCCAGGAACTTTCGCGGGAATTTCGCGATATCTTATTCGAGTTTCCTTTTCAAGTGCCACAAGATTTTATTTTTTTAGGGCGCGCATTGGGTATGTTATCTGGCTTGACCTCGTTGTTAGATCCCACCATTAATCCCTGGAAGTTAGTGGAGCAGTATGGATCGGAAATCATTCGTAGTCGCGACGGCGTCGAATTCACTTTGAATACATTGGCTGAATGGGCTCGGATATTTTTGGGCCTGCCTTGGCGAATCGATCGGATTTTGTCTTCTGCGGAAAGTGGAAACCTGCGATTTAGAAACACCTCGGATAGCGCCATTTTGCGCAGGCTTGACCGCATCGAGCGGCAGATCAATCGTCCAAATTGGAGCTTGATTGCGGCCGTACTGTTTCTATCTGGCACCCTGTTTTATGTCAACGACGATGTATCGCTTGGGGTCGTATTCTGGGTGATCGGCGGTGCGATCTTGTTTGGGCAAGTATTTTTTAGAATCTGAGGGATGAAAACGATTGACCTTGTGCCCTATGGACTAACTTTTTCATCAAGCTCCAATTCTTGGCTGTCGGTCTCGGATTTTTCTTTCTGAAACAAAACAGCCAATAAACTAAGCACTACCCCCACATTGATCATAATATCTGCTACGTTGAAAATCCCTGGTCGTATTGGTGTTTGGATGAAATCAAGCACTTCGCCCGCAATGACCCGATCAACCAGATTACCGAGCGCACCGCCGATGATTAAGGCTATTCCAATACGCAGTAGCCACATTGAGCGAGGAATCCGAGTAAGATATATCAGGAGGCCAAAAACAACAATCAAAGACAACCAGCCTACAAGTGGACCAACTCCCTGGAACATGCCGAAAGCGATTCCTCGATTGTAAGTTGGATATAGCGACAGATAATCATTGACCTGGGTGACACCATTTTCCGACAGGTAACCTTCTGCCCACCATTTTGTAAGCCGGTCAGCAACAAACGCAAATATGATTAGCAGATAGGGCAACATAGCAAGCAAAACTTTTCTTTAAATTACGGGCTCAAGGGTTATGCGAGTTATTGCTCTGACCGAGAGCTGCCCAGATTTTTTCTCTTAGCCCTGCAGGTGTTTCAAGGTCTAATTTTCCGCGTAAAGTAGATATCGATGGTTCGGTCAACTTTGTCCCGTCAGGAAAGATGAGCGTGGGGACACTTGCATAGCCTCTGTTAATTTCAATCAGTTCCCTCCTCGCCTCCTGGTTACCGTCAATATTTATTTTTTGAACAGAAATATCGTTTCTGCTTAAATATCCTTCTACACTCCTAGAATGAGCACACCAACGGGAAGTATAGAGAATTATTTTTTCGTTTTTTTCTTCATTCATAATTGAAATATTAGGTTCTTAGTTCCAGCGATTGTAACCGGGGTCTGTAATAATAAAGTGGCTTTTCAACTCACATTAATAAGCGGTTAGCTAATTGCCAACTGAATGTGCAATTTCAAGACTCTACCCGGTCGGTTCTTCATCGTCAGTGGGCTCGCTTACCTCAGGAGCAGAAAACTCTTCCTCTGAGATAAAACGCCCTCCATTTATGTCTGCCGAGACCAAGTTATAACGGCTGTCAAAGTGGGCTACGGTCGGTATTTGTCGAAAACAACGACTGTCCACAATGGTTTTATGCCAGTCATAGCCATCACCTGTTGGTATTAGATCATATTGTCTATTAATTCTTAGACGAACTTTGGCTCCACAATGATCACAGGTAACATAGACGAAGAATCCTTCAGGATCGGTGGATTTCTTCTTTTTTGAATCTTCACTTCCGAACAATTTGCGTAAGAAACTCATTACCTAATTTTACTGCCAGCAATACTGCAGTCAATAAGTACTATTTTTGACTCATATATCCTTGATACACTCGGGTGTCTGAGTTAGACTACATGACATAATCTATAAGTAGTATCGAAACTATATAGGAAACTCGATGGGCGATTTCAGATTCGAGGTCTGGCCAACAGAGTACACTGTTATCACCCAGCACTTTGGGGCCAATCCCAAAAACTATGCCCAATTTGGTTTGCCCGGTCACGACGGCATTGACATCCGCGCGCCGACCGGTAGCAAAGTTTATTGCGTGGCCCCGGGCGAAGTTTACCGCATTCATAGTAAGCCAACTGGCCACAACTATGGGATTCATGTCCGCGTGACCCATCGAGAT
>JBFFVR010000085.1:0-6513 GCA_041570685.1 Promineifilaceae bacterium (SeqCode) | reverse complement strand
GGAGTGGCTGTTTATCATGTAAAACCGTACGATAATAGATCTCTTCATAGGGCTCATTGGGATCCAGAACGACATTATAGTCGGCCAGATTCTTTGATTTAGTTAGAATTTCGCCCCTAGTATCAAGAATCACGAAAAAGTTCGTTGCCGAGCGAAATATATCCAATTCCTCGGCCGGTAAGGACAATACCGCAGTATCATCCATGACAAAACCCTCGGTCTGGGCAAGTAATTGCCCGGCCGTTTGGGACAAACCTCGATCCACCTCGTCTAAAAGAGTCGTTCTGGTGATCAGATAAACTGCCGAACCAAAAAGAACGAAGACAAAAACGAGGATTAAAGTATAGAGGACTATTAAACGGAACTTAATCGACAACGAATTTTTCTTCCTGGTCCAAAGAAATATGGTCTATCATTCGATAAAGAAGCGATAGCAATTGTAACTGGCTTAGATTAATCCACGATGAGGGTAAATAACTACAAACCGTCTGTATTCGCCACTAGTCGTCTATCCGTAGTACATATCCGACTCCACGTACAGTGTAAATCAGTCTTGGAAGTTCATCGAATTCAGTTTTCTGTCGCAAGTAGCGGACATAAACCTCGATAATATTACTCTCGCCACCAAAATCATAACCCCATACCCGGTCAAAAATAACATCCCGGGTCAACACTTGGCGAGGATTTCGCATAAATAACTCTAGGAGCTCATATTCTTTGGCTGTCAGATCAAAGGTTTGCCCTCCTCGTCTACCTTGTCGTGTACCCGTGTCAAGCTCCAGATCAGCAAAGCGGTAGACTTGAGGTTGGGTCGGCTGAGCGCGACGTAGCAAGGCTCTTACTCGAGCCAATAATTCGTCAAAGGAAAATGGCTTGACAAGATAATCGTCTGCACCAGCGTCAAGACCCGCAACCCTATCTTCAATAGACTCCTTGGCTGTTAACATCAAAATGGGAACGTCACTAGCCGCGCGTAGGCGCCGGCAAACTTCAAGTCCGTCGATTCCCGGTAACATTATGTCTAATAAAACAAGGTCTGGCGGATTGTCTCGGGCTTTTTCCAAGCCATCCTTGCCGTCAACAGCAGTATCTACAACATATCCTTCGTATGTCAGACCACGTTTTAGAAATTGGCGAATTCTTTCTTCATCCTCTATCACGAGGATCCTTGGTGCCATGTTATTCCTCCATGAAAGTACCGAACTGGCTTATATCCTGATTATAGTCGCCCGATGAGGGGAGGCAAGGTGCTTGCCGTTTTCCCACGTGCAGCAGTACAATCCAATTTACCTAGGATCCGATCTGGATATCACAGTTCATTGATATCTATCGTAACTCGGTTAATGTGTTAGGGTCAATCCATCTGTTGTTTTGAAAGTCGATAGTTCCATTTTTCATTTTGCTTTTCGGCCAAATTGCTGTCATTTAATGTAGGTTAGGCTAATGGATATTCTAAGTGAGTTAAATCTGGAATTTACTCGCTGGCTTCAGACCAATTATGGTTCTATCGAACCGTTTATTGGTTACGTCAGCATCATTGGCCTCTCTGAATTCTATTTTTTCGTCGTCGCCACCATCTATTGGAGCTTAGAAAAAGACCTCGGCCGGGCTATGGCCTATGTTATGTCCGTCTCCATCGTGATCAATAGTATGCTAAAACATTTATTTGGCGATCCTCGTCCCTATTGGATTGCTCCCGATATTGGGCTGAGCGAAGAAGAAACTTATGGCCTGCCAAGTGGACATGCTCAAAGCGCCACTGTATTTTATGGTCTAATTGCCATCTACTTTAAAAAAGCCTGGATTTGGATATTAGTCATTCTATTCATTCTTCTCATGGCTTTTAGCCGGATCTATTTAGGTGTTCACGATATTGAAGATGTGGTTGCAGGCATATTGATTGGTGTGCTGATCCTTCTCGGCTACTATCTCTGGAATCGATATGGTGCCAAGAGATTTGCCAATCGGATCTTGGGCCAACGTTTACTGGCAGCGATCATGGTTCCATTGTTGCTGACCGGAATTTATGCTCTCCTCCTGATTCTTCTTGGCGAACCTGATAAATCTGTAGATTGGGCAGAGAGAATAAATCAGGCCGAAAGGGTCAGCTTCGAAAACATGGCCCGATCGGTGGGCATACTAGCTGGTCTTGGGATCGGCTTTGTACTCGAAGTCAGCAGAGTCCGTTTTCTAATCGGTGGGCCGGTTTGGCAGCGGCTTCTTCGATTTGTTGTAGGTGCAATCGGTGCCATTGCTCTTCTTTGGGGCCTGGGACAGATACTGCCAGAAGAGCCAATCGGATTAGCAATCCCCCTTCTTTTGATACGCTATTTCCTACTTGCACTTTGGATTTCATATTATGCCCCCTGGCTTTTTATTAAATTGCGACTAGCCGAGGCGCGACCAGAGCCCGAAGTATCCATAACTCTTTAACGAATCCATTGGAAGAATAAGACGGTTGAAGAGACCGATTTTAGATTTTGGTTGCCTCTATTAGTAGGCGCGGGCTGTCTTCATCGTAGGGCCGAAGGTCATAATCGCCAAGCTGTGACCTTACTTTCAGACCAGACGTCTCGAGGCTTAAGATCAATTCATGCGACAAATAGTAGTGCAAGGGAGTTTCTACCACTGTCCGCTTTAGTTCCCCCCCTTCGTCAGGTGATTCATCAAATATCCAGGTGACCTGGCGAACTTGTTGCCTATTATCAACACGACTACTGCTAAACTGTAGAATCGTCCTACGACCGACTTCATCATGAAGGGTTCGTTCCAACAATACCAAGCTATCATCCTCGGGATCAGCCACTTCCACTGGATTGTCAACATCGATAAATAAACAGCCGCCAACCAGCAGATGCCCCTTAATTTTGTTCAGGGTTTTATTGAGTTGCCGGCGGTTCAGATGCATCAAAGTATTGTGAGGAAATATGATTAATCCAAATTGGCGACCCAAACTAAGCTCACTCATGTCCATATTCAAGATCTCAATTCGATCCTGTACCGGCTTGCTTTCTTCCAAAATCTTCTTTCTGGCCATGGCTAACATCGTGGCCGAGCTATCTATCCCTACAACTGAATGGCCAGTTCTGGCTAAGGGCAATAAAAGCCTACCGGTTCCACAACCAAGCTCAAGTACTTGCTGTTTATTTTGAGCAGCCAGCTTTACGATATAGGCAATATCAGCGCTAAATTCCTCGTGAATTAGTTCATAATATTCTACAATCTGGTCATACATGGTCAATCATATATTGATTCCGTGATCAACATTTATCTGCATTTTTCTTCTTATCCAAAAACGCTCTCATCGCCTTTTGGCGATCTTCTCCAGCCCACAATTCAGTGAATAATTCCGATTCTAGCAATCCATTGTCTCTGGCTCCTTGCCCCGCACTTGCCCAAAGTAATTTTTTCATGCCAGCGAGCGAGTTCTTTGGCAATAATACCAGCTGTTTTGCCTGTTGTAAGGCATGTTCAAGAACATCCTCCTCTCTCGGTACAATATCATGTAAGAATCCGATTTCTACAGCTTCCTGTGTCGTGAAATATTGGGCGGTCAACAACATCTGGGTCGCTCTGCTGAGACCGATTAGTTGAACCAGGCGCCACGTTCCTCCCCAACCTGTTGTCAGGCCAACTGCTACTTGGGCGAATCGAAACTGGGCAAATTCAGCTGCAATTCTTAGATCGCATGCAGTAAGGAGTTCACAGCCCCCACCAATAGCATCACCATTAATTGCCGCTACAACTGGTACAGATAATTTCGTTAAATTCTCCAGGGCTTCGCTCATTGTCCGCATCAATCGCCGACCATCGATACTATCTCGGCTTCTGGCTAGTTCCTTGAGATCTCCCCCGGAAGCGAAGGCTTTGTCACCCGCACCGGTAATAATTAAGACTCTGATTGCGGAGTTCGCGGAAACTTCTCGTACGACATTGGCAAATTGTGTCTGGGCGGTCCAATTCAATGCATTTCGGGCATCTGGCCGGTTTATTACCAAGATCCCAATTCCATCTTTTATTGAATACTGTATCTCATTGCCCATAATGGAAGTATCAGAAGATGCTTTCAATTAAGCAAGTTTTTACTGATCATGATCTAAAAGTTAGCGATACGGATTTGCTATACACCATTCAATAACGTAGACTTTCGCCCAATATGGAGCCTGAAGCAACACGTGACAGCAAGCTTTCTCGCTGGATAGGTTACACGGCTATTATAGTTTTTTTGGTCGTTATCCTAGGAATAGCTCTGATATCTGCCGGGATTTTTGATCCAAAACCTATCGGTTCTCTTGAACTTACTTTCGAGCCAGGAACGTTAGAAGTTTCTGCCGGTGCATCCCATTTCCAGAAACTTGATGAAGTTCATTCATTGTCTTCGGGGACGATTCGATTGACAGCCGCACTAATTGAAGGTGAATTGGATATGGGTTACGGTCTATCCTTTGGCCCAGTCGATCAGCAAGTTGGTATTGGAATAAGTCCTTTAGGCTACTTAACGGTATGGCATGACGAGGGTGTTCTAGCTGCTGATAAAGAGGCAAGTCCCAATATCCCCTGGCGCACTTGGCCTCACGTACGGCAAAACTTTGAAGAAAATGAAATTTGGGCTGATATCGAGAACCAGCGGCTTAAAACGATATATGTGAATCGAGAGCTTCTGTGGCAGGGTGATATTCCGATCCAGTCAGTTCCACTATCCATCTGGGCGGAGAGCTTCGGCGAATCAACCAAAGTTAATTATCCGAAGCTGGAAATATATGCTCCGTAGTTAACTCCTATAGAGGAGAATTCTGGTTGGTTTTTCTAGTCCTTAGTCTTTGAGCTCTAGCCAATTTCTCCCGCTGCTAGCCTCGACCTTTAGTGGCACATTCAGGGGATAGGCAGAAGACATAGTATCGACGATTAATTCCCGAGCATCCACTAACTCCTCCTCAGGAACTTCGAGGACCAGCTCATCATGTACTTGCAGAATCATCTTGGCCCGAAAGTTCTTTTCTAACCGCTCATGTAATTGAATCATGGCTATTTTGATGATGTCGGCTGCAGTTCCTTGAATGGGGTGGTTAACCGCTTCCCTATCTGCCCTGGCTTCGGCCAACTTATTAACTGTTCCTTTCAACTTAAATATCGGAAAATACCTTCGCCTGCCAAGAAGTGTCTCGACATATCCACGGCTTCTCGCTAATTGACGAGTCTCTTCCAAATACCGATTGATTCCAGGAAACTGTTCAAAATAGTTCTTGATATAAACCTCGGCTTCCGCCAAAGTAAGATCTGAATCGCGGGCTAAGCGATAGGGCCCCATACCGTAGATAAGACCGAAATTGACAGCCTTAGCAAATCGACGTTGATCGTAATTGACTTCTTCTACAGGAATGCCATATACAGCGGCGGCCGTCGTACTGTGAATATCTTGGTCTCTCTGGAAAGCATCCCTCAGAGTAGCATCATCACTTATGTGTGCCAGCACTCTCAACTCTACTTGCGAGTAATCGGCGGCTAAAAACAACCAGCCCTCTCTGGCGACAAAACCTCTTCGAATTTGCTGACCGACATCTGTCCTGATCGGTATGTTTTGCAAATTAGGTGAGCTGCTGGCAAGCCTCCCAGTGATAGCTCCGGTTTGGTTGTAATTCGTATGAATTCGTCCCGTGTTAGGATTAACCATGGTTGGCAAGGCATCAACATAGGTACTCTTCAGCTTCCCTAATTCCCTGAATTCCACTATCGAGGAAATGATGCCTGTTTCATCTTGCACCTGTAGGTCATTTAGGACATTAGCTGCAGTCGAGAAATGGCCACTCTTGGTCTTCTTCAAGCCTTCATGAGGCAGATTAAGTCGCTTAAATAACACGTCACTCAACTGTTGAGTGGAGTTAATATTAAATTCCTGACCAGCGATCTCATGGATGTTTTGCTGCAAAAGGACTATACGCTTTTTGAGATCCTCTGACATTTTATGGAAAAAGGGAACATCGATTCCTACGCCTTCTTTTTCCATGGCTGCCAACACGGTGATAAGAGGCATCTCAATTTCATTTAGTAACTTCTCTTGTCCTTTATCGACAATTTCAGGCTCAATGTCGGCCGCCAAACGGAGAGTTACATCGGCGTCCGCTGCTCCATAGGGGGCTGCATCTTCCACAGGAACTTGGGCAAAACTTATTTGATTTTTTCCCGTGCCTATCAGATCACGGATTTCGGTCATTTCGATTCCGAGCCTATGAAAGGCCAGATCTTTTAGTCCGAGATGCTTGCTGGCGGCATCGCTGAGCCACTCGCCAATCATCGTATCCATCCCTAGTGGAGAGGCTGAGATTCCATATCGTTCAAGTATGGCATAATCATACTTGGCGTTGTGGGCGATCTTTGGGATTGAGGGATCGGTCATCGCAGGACGTATTTTTTCTAGCACAAGATTAAGTGGAAGCTGTCCATCTGCCAGAACTGCCTCCCCAGCAAACAATGACATCTGACCGGCACCGGTCTGCTGCTCGCCCGAAAGATGGC
>JBFFVR010000084.1:0-6525 GCA_041570685.1 Promineifilaceae bacterium (SeqCode) | reverse complement strand
CGTGCTCGGATTCACAGAAGCGCAGGCAGGGGCTTCTGCTATCGAGATGCTCCCCATCTTTACAGCCCTAATGGGCTGGAGCTTTGCTTTTATTCTAATTGGACAGCGCCGACTTCGGCGGCGATTTGCTTAAGTTTCATATGTGAGGCAGAAGTGCGGGCATTATATCTCACAATCAAGGATCTACTTCAGATAGTTCGGGATTGGCGGGCGGCATTTTTCTTAATTGTTATGCCCATCGCTTTCACGCTGTTGTTCGGATTCGCTTTTGGTGCAACTAATAATGGTGAATCTCAAGATCCAAGATTGCCAGTTGCCTTTTTAGATTTAGATAACAGCCAAACAAGCGAGCCGTTATTAGATTTATTAGCGGATTCAGAGGTTATTCGGATCGTTGAAATTCAGGATGATCCTAGAGAATTGGAAACAATGGTTAACGAAGGCGAATTTGCCGCTGCCATCATCTTGCCGGTAGGATACGGTTCACAGTTCATCTCGGCCGGAGCCCAATCGTTGACTCTTTACACGCAAGCAAACGATCAGAATAGCTTCACGATAAGTAATGAGGTTGAAGGGACTATTAGGCGGCTGAAGGTAACAGCCCTCACGGCCAGCGTCGGATCTGAAATATTCGATGACCATGCCGGATTCGATAGTGAATCGGATAGAGAAAGTTACTATACGGTAGCATTCGATAAAACGGTCGAAGCCTGGGAACAGCCACCTGTCGAGCTGGTAACGAATCAGACGGGGACTAATGATCAAGTAACTGATTCATCCCAAGAAGGTGTGGCTAATGCCTTCAGCCAAACATCCCCAGGAATGATGGCTCAATTCGCCATCGCCGGCTTGATGGGGGCCGCGGCGGTTATCGTTTTGGAGAGAAAAAACCGAGCCCTGCACCGGCTTTTGACGACGCCCATCACCCGTGCCGAGATCTTCTTTGGCCACTTCCTGGCTATGTTTACCATGATCTTCGTGCAATTGATGATTTTAATGCTCTTTGGGCAAATAGCTTTGCAATTAAATTATTTTGGCCAGCCCTTGGCCAGCTTACTTATGGTTACAACCACAGCCCTATTCGCCGCCAGCTTAGGTTTGCTTATCGGTGCCCTCGCCAAAAACGAAGACCAGGTAAATATATTCGCCCTCATTCCTATGTTCGTTCTAGCGGGACTTGGGGGAGCCTGGGTTCCCTTGGAAATTACGCCTGAAAACTTCCAACGGATAGCTCGTTTGACGCCAGTCGCATGGATTATTGATGGATTTCAGGACATCATCATCCGAGGTCAAGGACTTGAGGCAGTTTGGCTTTCAAGTGTCGTTTTGTTGGGCTATGCCGGCATCTTATTTATCTTTGCGATCTGGCGTTTTCGGTTTGAATAATTTCTTCTCTATCGCTGAACAGCAATTCATTTTTCTTCAGGCGCCAAACAATAGTTAGGATTTTGGTTGGGACATCTTGAATAGGCGCTTAACCGTCACCCCCATTCAGGCTTCATGGGAAAAAGGATGCCTTCCCTTCCTTTGATTCCAGATGCTTCTGGTACGCCTCTAGAGCGGCCGGGAACGATAAACGGCCAAATCCAAATCGAACATGGCGATCATCATAACCCATGAATTTCGCAGGCAATAAGAGTACGCCTGCACCCTTTGCCAATTGATGAGAATATTGGGTGGCTGATGAAACGTTAATTCCAACTAATGCAACAGAACCTGCTTCCGGAGCCCGCCAATTAAACAATTCGGGCCAACGTGCAAAAAATTCATCTGCCAGCTGAATATTGCCTCTAATAATATTGTTATTGCGTTGGATAAGTTTTTGCTCAACATCTAAGGCGACTCGAGCTAGAAATTCTATTGGAGCGGCCGGACAGATCGAAGTATAGTCTCGCCACTTAATCACACGTTGTCGAACCCCTTCATCCCGTACAATTAACCAACCTGCCCGTAATCCAGGTAATCCTTGGCTTTTGGACAATCCACTCAAAACGATACTTCGCTGGTATAGATCGGCCGCCGATGGCAATATTGGTTTCTCACTATGCTCCAACCCCCGGTACATTTCATCGCAAAATAGCCAAATGCCATAGTGGTCAGCGATCTGAACAAGCCTGGAAAATTCTTCTTCATTCGGTAATAGACCACTAGGGTTATGGGGGAAATTGACGACGATTAACTTTGTTTTTTTACTGATTATTTTCTCCAATCTATCAAAATCCATCCGCCAGCCTCCAGACGATGGCTTTATCGTCCAGCGGATTACCCGATCACTGATACTCTCAGCCAGATTGATCAGGGCGTCATACGCTGGGGTCAAAACAATCGCTTCATCATCCGGATCTAGTAAGGATCGAATCGCTAGATATATTCCCTCTACAGGTGAATTCAGAACAAGGATATCGTCAGAATACACTTCGGAGTAACCTGCCGCGATCTTTTCTCTTAGAAGCGGATCTCCTTGAGAATCAGTATAACCCAAGGTGATATCCGCAAAATCCTCAAACGTATGCCCACCTAATTCGAAAAGCTCTTCTATCGACACCGATTCACAATCTGATACCGAAAGGAGATAGGGAGTCGTAAATTCATATTTGGCATAGTATCTTTCTGTCTCAAATGTTCTAATTTTCATCTAGTAACTCTCACTATGTTTCACCAGGCGATATATTGGCGAATAATCTACTCACCAGAAGCTGAATTATAGTTGAAAGAAATGCTGTTCTACGAATTCGACGCTGGTACTCGTCCTACGCCAAATACTAAGAGATTCGAATCACAACGAACAATTACGTCTATATATTTTTGAATAATCGGATAAAATACAGAAAGTATACTCTTGTTTGGCGTAGCCGTTTGACGGTTACCAATCAAATTAATTTTTTAGGCATACGGAGGGTTATTCATGTCATTTCAGCTTTTGTGTATGGGGCTAATAGCCTTAACTTTTGGATTGGTTGTTATCTTTGGTGGATACCGGCTATTTCTTGTTCTCCTCCCAATCTGGGGTTTCTTCGTCGGGTTCTTACTTGGCGCCCAGACGGTCCAGGCGATATTCGACGTAGGCTTTCTGGTAACGGTTACCAGTTGGCTTGTCGGCTTTGTCGTAGGAGCGATATTCGCCGTTCTCTCTTATCTATTTTATATCTTTGCCGTAGGTGTAATTTCCTTCTCCTTCGGATATGGGCTGACAGTGGGCATCTTAGAATGGATAGGGCTTGAAAATCTCGAATTAATAGTCTGGATAGTCGCAGTGATCGTTGGTATCGTCGTTGCCCTAGCCGTAATTGGATTAAATCTCCAGAAATATGCCATCATCGCCATTACTGCTATGGGAGGAACAGGCGTAGTGATCTACACATTACTGGCATTGTTTGATAGTGGCTTAGCTATCGTCTTATTAGAAAATCCGGTCAAAACAGCGATCGATAACTCGTTTTGGTGGTTATTATTTTTCGTTGTACTGACCATCGCCGGCATAGTGGTCCAAATTCGAGCTAATCGGGAATTTGAGATCGAATCGTACAATAGACTCCAAGGTGAGGTGGCATAAAAATTTGCCTATAATCAAAATGGGACTGATGGCACATTCATCAGTCCCATTTATCTAGGTAACTACCCAGGGAGGAATCTAAGGATACAAGAATCCCAACAAAAGAGCCGAACAATAGCTCCAGATATTTGCCTCAAACCACACCAAGAAATTCTGCAAAAAGTTTCTATTAAATTCCATCCCTTACGACTTATAAGAAGGCTATCTATAATCCGTCGTTAGTTATCTAACGCCTAACCTCTCCTGAAGTATAGCGAGGGAGTTCAGACGAGATCATGGACCCGGTGACAAAGTTAGTACGCGTAGGTTTCTCAGAATATGAGGCAAAAGCCTACCTGGCTTTACTTCGAAAAAATCCCGTTACAGGTTACGAGCTATCTAAATTAAGTGGTGTACCCCGATCGATGATCTATGAAGTGGTGGGGAAATTGACAACCCGGGGAGCAGCAATGACCCTTCGAACTGGTGGTTCGTTAAAGTATTCGCCCATTCCGGCGGGTCAATTTCTAGATCAAGTACAGCGAGAGCACAAAGAGCTAGTTTCTAGTCTTAAAAGCGAACTGTCTCAAATGTCTTCTTCTCCTGATCTTGAACATGTTTGGAATATCGAGGGTCACGCCAATATCATCGCCCGAGCCAATGAGATGATTGGCCAAACAGGGGGATCGATCTATCTAGCCCTATTACCTGCTACCTTCCCAGATTTAAAAACAGCTTTAGAGGAGGCTGTTCTACGAAATGTGAAGGTAGTCATCTACACCACTGGACAGGTGGATTTAGCGGGTGCTCAAATTGCTGTCGCCCGGGTTTCACAGGAATCACCTGGGCAGGCCCCAGGTCTTGGATTGATTTTGGTGATTGATGGTCAAGAAGTTTTGATTGCCGAATGGCCAGAAGCAGGAGAAGCCCAGGCATCTTGGACAAGTAGTCCGCTTCTGGTCTTTATAGCCGAACACCATCTGAGAACAGATCTTTATTTACCCCAAATTTTGTCACTCTTAGACGATCGGGCTTTGAGTATCATTCAAGAAGATGACCGAGAACTATTCGCCAGAGCCTTTGAGAGCCGGACCTAGCCAAGATTTTAAAGGCTATCGGTAAAAAACAAAATCAATCAAGCACTGATAACTCAAATCTCTATTCCTTTCTGCTAATTAGCCACAACCGCCGCTAGTAGCTGCCCGTTTAGTCTCCAATACTACCTTCGATGTATATTCCAGTTCATGGGCTTCAATACCAGGCATTGAAGACAGATGACGAGCCCCGAGGGCAAGCGAAAACGCATATTTTAACTCGTCATCAGCTCCACCAACAAAGTTCTGACTTTTAAATGTCTCATCGGAGAATTGGTCGAGCCAGCCGTTTATGCCACCCTCCAGAATATAGACATTAGGAACACTTTCAGCGACCAGGTTTTTCCAGACTTTCGTAGCGGTGGTCTCATCGTTGCTCATAACCACAAAAACTGTATTCACCGGTTCAAAATGTAACGAAGGTATCAGATCCGGAATTGCTTCAGTAGAATGATTTTCAGCATCCAATATATGAAACTGGTTATAATCTGATTCCGATCGAACATCGAGCATGCGAACATTTATCGCGCTGTCCTGCAGGAGACTGAGCAACTCGCCAGGGTGGACTTGCACTGTGCGCTCCGTCAACGCTAGTTCCTTCTCTTCTGCGATCCGATCCCACCTATCTTGTGTTGAGGGTTGGCCGACAATGATCAAACCGATCGCCCCAAAGACGAGCAAACCAGCTGCGCCAAAAGGCCATCGAGGCATTTTTTCATTTTCATTTTTACCAAAACGTTTTTCCAGTTGTTCTGCACCCAAAAACATGACGAGGGCCATCATTACGATAAGCAATACAACCAGACCAGTATCTAGGCCAAGCCAATCAGGAATTGTTAGTCGACCCAGATAAGAAGAGGTCCAAAAACGGTCAAATAGGCCAACCGTTTCCCCAAAAAGAAATATGCCAAAGAATGCCCCCAGGGCAAAGAATATACCATCTAGCTTAAGGGTTGCAGCTGCGACTAAGGAAGTACCAGGACAAAAACCACCGATGATAAATCCGGCCCCCATGATGAGCCCACCAAAGATACCCGGCCAAAGATATGTGGGGTTTACCCAGAGAAGATTGTAATCAAGTAAACCGACCGCCGAGGCAGCGAAGATCAGCACCATTGCCACAACAATAGCCGAAAACATGACCTTCAATACGGTCATATCTTTAAAGTAGAATTGAGCTGCTAATTTAGGGGAATGTCCAAAACCAGCTATTTCGAGAACATAGCCAAAAGCAAAGCCGATTAGCAAGTAAACCAGGTAGGCGCCCCAATGGCCAAAAATATCACCAAGAGGTAAAGGAAATGTCGTCATGATAGTGATCCCTTGATTAGTTCCATAATTTTCTAACAAAGAAGGCCAAGGCATAGGCTCCGGCAAATACGGCAAACATAAAAGCCCAACTGCCGACGGAGAGCACCGCGCCACCAGAAAGTGCCTGTCCTGAAGTACAGCCGCGGGCGAATCTCGCCCCATACCCCATCAATGACCCGCCGAAAAAGGCGATAACCCATCGCTTTCGAATAGAGATGCGCGGACCGCGGCCGGTTTCGACTTTTAATCGGCCGTGAAGCCAGCCAGAGGTTAATCCCCCCATGAGGGTGCCAATGGTAACAAAAACGACCCAGCTATCGAGTGGATTCTTATCACCTCCAGCCATTGCGATTAAGTATGGTGTACGATCTACATGTCCCGGAGCAACAAAGTCCTCTATGACTACAAGAAGTCGATTCATACCACCGGAAGCTCCTAAGCCACTTCCCGTGATAAAAAAGGCTAGAAACAGGACAATCCCCAGCAAGATCCCTGCAAAATATGGATTGGCATATGGTTGAGCGATGCGTCTAAGCCGACTGCGTGCGACTTTTTCGCCTCCACTGGATTCAGATGGTGTCAGTGTCG
>JBFFVR010000083.1:0-6697 GCA_041570685.1 Promineifilaceae bacterium (SeqCode) | reverse complement strand
GTGCTGACAGCCCTACTAACAATGCCCAAACCGCTGGCAAGATTCTCTTGTAAACAGGACACCTTCATTGCCTATCTCCTCGGTAATTGTTGTAATAGCCCGCCTTATACCACAGAATTAGTATACCAGAAAAAAAAGAAGGCTAGCAAGGAAGGATCGTTAGTTACTAAAAGCCGGATAAACAAAGTGCTTTTAGCAACAACAACTGAAGTTTTAGCTGAGAAGTGCGTGGTATAGAACGATAGACAAAGCGGTTTGAACGTTGTGGGAACGACCTTTGCCATACATCGGAACGAATACTACTCCGTCACATTTGGCCAGCGTAGATTTGGTTACGCCGTGATCTTCATGACCGACGACAAGGCAAAGCTTATCTGGATAATCATACTGCGTGAAGGGAACCGCCGATGTGGTCAATTCCAAGGCAACTATGCTAAAACCATCACTCTTTAAACGATCAACCGCATTTTGAGGATCTGAGATATATTCCCAACGGACTTTTCCGCTCTTATATCGGCCGACTTTATCGATCGTTGGATGAGGAGGTTGTGGAGTTAATCCGCTCAGGATTAGATGGCTTGCCCCAGCGCCCTCAGCTAGACGAAAAATTGCTCCCACATTATAGGGATATTCGACACTTTGGAGCAGAATCGCGATCTCGCGTTTGGGCGGATTCTTACGCCGAAAATTCCTAAGAAACCGCTTGAGTTCAACTCCGGATAAGGGTTTCTCAGCCATCAAATCGCAGCATATGAGAACTTAGTTGCCCTCTTACTATTACGCCATTAAGATATTTATGTCCGAGAGTAAATTATAACGCCGATGTGAGATTCTCGCCGACCGTCCAGTGTCGATCAATGCTGCATAGCGCCTCAAAGGCCGCATTCCTGACATCTGAATCGCTATCCTTCAAGGCTTCTGACAATGCCTCAGTCGAGCTTCTAATACCCAGATCACCCAAGGTTTTCGCTGCGGAACACCTTATTTCAGCCTCACCGTCATTTAACGCTTCTATCAAAATTGGGATGGCGGCATTGCCTACCGGAACGACCTTACCTTGCTTGACAGCCCAATTGATTAGCCATATTTGGTCGCCAGGCTTATGTGGGCGCCAGTAATTTGGAGCATCCGAATCCTCCAACGAGTGCAGGGCAAGACCGGCAGCAGATCGAATTGCTCTCTGTTCATCTTCGTGGGCAGCAGATTTAAGCAAGTCAATCGCCCATGTATCATCAAGTAGCGATAATCCACTGACTGCCGCCCTGCGGACGCTCATCGTTTCATCTCGGATCGCTTCCTGCAATATCTTGTATGACTCAGAAGTTCCGTTGAGGGCTAAACCTGTAGCAGCTGCAATACAGATGCGTTCATCCGGTTCAAGCAAAGCTTCAAGCAGACGATCTCCAGCAGCTGGCTCATCCATCCAGGCTAAGGCGTGTACGGCTGCAGCCCTAACCTCTTGTTCGCTATCAGACGTCATTCTCTCGATAACGGCAACGGTGCTTGGAGAATTGATACGAGCCAAGGATGCCATAGCTATTTGACGAACATCCGGGTCTGGTTCCTGGAGCAACTGTTTAAGAAGAACGATTACACCTTCTTCGTCTGTTTCTGTCAAAGCTAATGTCGCTCGCTGGCGCCAGGAAACAGGAAGCTTCCGATCTACAACAAGGCGTCCCAGTTTGACCATCACGTTTCGGCGCCATTCAGTTTTATCTAGAGACTCTGAAACCCAAGTGGCCAATTGAAAGAGAACATCGTCGTATGGGGATCCACTCTGCTCAATTAGCTCATTTGCTAGGTCGGCAGCGCCTGATCTTCCAATATAAAAACGAATCGTTGTTTCCCAAGAGGCTCGATTTAAATTCTCTAGCACCAAATTCTTCATTCCGGACTGGGCAAGTTGGCTGGCAGCCAGAAAATCACGCCAAATCAGGCTTATGAATCCAAAAGCATTTCCCGGATACTGAACGAAAAGCGGATTGTCAGCTAAAGTTGATTTTATTTTTGTCAATGCTTTGGGCAAATCTAATGCGTCATAATCGCTTAGCACGGATTCGGCACTGGACGCTATTTGTTCGGCAGTCAGAACAGTGGTTTCATTTAAGAGCATTTGCAACGCTAGTTTCTGCCAGAATTCGCGCGTTGCTGGACCCAACCAGGAATCCTGGTTACTTTCCGCGACTATGCTTAAATATTGGCGGCAGGCGTCCTCAAATAATTCAACCTGGCGTGGTGGTTCAACGATAGTATTTCTATCTTGAACGATGGCCAGCAACAAGCGATGCGTTGTAACGATGGCAGACTGACCAGGATGCCAAAATATATCAATAGGCACTGCTTCCCCTGTACCTACCTCTTTGCTCCACAGCGTGCTCAGTTCTTCTACCTGACCAATCCGCCAAGGCAGTATGCTCGTTACACTGAACCCAAGATCGACAAGGGGTCCAAATCCGTTCTTGGGACCTGCAACAAAGATCCAAATATCAGGATGTTCGTTCAAAAGAAGCTTCAACCAACTCAGCGTCCATTCGAACTTTTGGTTAACAATCTCATCCCAACCATCCAAAAGTAAGAATAACGATCCCTCCTCCGCCTTGCTTCTGAGCAAGTTCTGAACTTTACGGCGATCTAGGGCAGTCATTCGTTCACGTAATACCTGCGTTAATGGATCCAATGGATCTGGAGATTCCAATACGGAATGATCTTGTTTAGCTCGTAATAGTTGAAATTCCGACAAGTGAAGAAACACAGGTAAGCGTTCAGAAAGAAACTGAAATGGACCCGCACTGTCCTCGGAGTTTCCCATGCGAGCAATATAGGCAAACAGAGTTGTTTTGCCAGCACCATGCTCGTCGGCAATGACTACTCGCCGACCTCGTCGCAACAATTGGCGAAGCGTCACGCTTGGTGGAGGTGTTAAGCCAACTCCGTCGGCCATCTCAGGCCATAAATAAAATAATCGTTCGACTCCTTCCAGCGATCCTTGTTCTGAGTCGATGGCTGCCTGGGGCGCAAGGAATCGAGGAGCTACAAATAACTTCTCAACTGAAGCGCTCTGGCTGGTTAGATGAAGTTTGCTCACGTATGACGCTGTATCTGCACGAAATCTCGTTTCGACTCCAGCTCGCAGCCAGGCATTCTGATTGCTAACCCAACCTGCAAACCGACGCCAGGTGCGCCGGACAGGCGCACTTATGAGATATAGGATGATAGAAAATATTACACCTATGAAAATACCAATAAGAATTGAGACAGCGTTAAATTGCCAGTTAAATTGATCAAACATGAGATATTTCCCGGCCTTTCACAAACCGTGACTCGCAAGATTCTGGTTTTTATCGCACTACTTTCAGAATTAATTAAAGATGCTATCACAGTGGCGGAAACATTATCAATGGCCAATTGTGACCATTTTTTTGATCTTTCCCCGAGTGCTATCTGGCAAGTGAACTCCGTTTCGTTATACTCATAATAATGTCGCTACCGCCACTGAATCTTCCATATGCTATCGCCGCGGCCACCCCCCTTCTAGTCGTTCTATTCCTTATGATCGGGCTCAACTGGCGAGGAAGCAAGGCCGGACCATTAGGGTGGCTAAGCTCAATAATCATGGCATTATTCGTATTTGGGGCAAATGCCCAGTTATTGCTAGTTGCCTTTGGCCGAGCCCTATTACTGTCCGTATTTGTCCTATATATCATTTGGATGGCGTTATTGCTTTATCAGGTGGTTAGCCAGGCAGGGGCAATTGAAATCATAGGCAGGGAACTTCCCGGACTGGCGAAAGAAAAAGCATCGCAGGCGTTATTGCTAGGCTGGGTATTTGCCTCCTTCCTACAGGGTGCGTCGGGATTTGGGGTTCCGGCCGCCGTCGTTGCTCCTTTGCTGGCAGGACTTGGATTTAGTCCGATTTCTGCCGTCGTGATTGCATTGGTAGGTCATGCCTGGGCCGTGACCTTTGGGTCTTTGGGTTCATCTTTCTATTCCTTGATTGCTGCGACAGGTCTATCAGGCGAGGAGTTTGCCGCATCCTCCGCCGCCTTGTTGGGTCTTAGCTGCCTCTTTTGTGGTCTTGCTGTCCTGTGGGAGTCAGGAGGTCTCGACGCCATCAAAGGTCATTGGGGTCAGCTTTTAGGGGTTGGAATAATTATGTCGGCCGTTCAATATGGCTTGGCAGTCGTTGGTTTGTGGAGTCTGGCTGCATTTGGAGCCGCCCTTATCGGAATGGCGGTAATGATTATTGACTTTCGAATTGGTTTATTTGATGTCAGCAAGTGGAAAGCACGAATTTTAGGGTCTAAGAAGCGAATATCCTTGAAGATATCTCGTTTGAACCTGGCCGATATACCGGCACCTTCAATTTCGGAGCAACAATCAAATCCAAAGTTTGCGAACAAATCTCTAATTATAGCCCTATTCCCTTATCTACTCCTCACGATAATCATCATAGTGGGCCAATTAATACTGGAAAGACCTTTATCCATCTTTACGATAAACCCAGTTTTTCCTGAAGTCGAAACCAGCTTTGGCTGGCTTACGGAAGCCGGTCCTGGAAGGTCGATTAGTATACTGGGTCACGCTGGGGCACTGCTTCTATATACAAGTATTCTCAGCTACTTATGGTTTCGTTCTCGGGGGACTCTTGTAGATAATGATAATTATAGATTTGGTAGGATTGCCATAACCACGGCCCGGGGTTCTGTCCGTTCGACGATTGGTATTGTGACTCTGGTCGCTATGGCAGTCACTATGCAACACGCCGGCATGACCCAAATACTTGCTCAGATCCTTAGCCGCGGCACCGGTCCTATATTTCCCGTCCTGAGCCCTTTCATAGGCGCCCTTGGGGCGTTTATGACTGGCAGTAACACAAACAGTAATGTGGTGTTTGGCCAACTTCAATTAGAAACCGCAATTTCACTTGGACTGTCAGTTGCTCTAATCCTTGCTAGTCAAACTACCGGAGGGGCTATTGGCAGTTTGTTTGCTCCTGCTAAGGTCGTAGTCGGTTCGAGCACCGTAGCCGGGGCATCAGAAGGTAAAGTTCTAAAAAAGGCAACCATCTACGGTCTACTAATGCTATTTGCACTGGGGGTCGTCTCTCTACTGATAGCCTCGCTTACAGATTAAATAAAGAAACACTTACACTTTGTCTGTTATTGCTGATGGAGAAGCCCTAAACCCTTAAGATCAGATTTCAAATGACTAATTTCGTCAAAGACAATGCTTTTGATTGCCAGTTTTTCAGCAACAATAGTGTTTCTTTGCTGATCATCAATAAATAGTACTCGTTGCGGAGAAGTAGCCAGGCATTCTAGCGCCTTCACGTAGACCTCTCTATCAGGTTTCGCAACCCCAATCTCCGAAGAGTTTATTATGACATCAAAGTACATTGACAGCTGTAATTCATCTGTTAACAAAGAATTAAGCCTATCTGTGGCATTACTTAGAATAGAAAGATGATAATGGTAGTTTAGATGTACAATCAAGTCGCGCATCTCGTCCTTTAAGCCGCAACCTCTATATAGCTCTGCAACGAATTCATCTTGTAACTGCTTTGATTCGAGTCCAAAGGGCGTTAATAGCGTATGCCACATCTCGTCTTCAGTCATGAGCCCCGTCTTAGCTGAGCTCCATTCATGTCCGGTATAGAATCGTTGCCACATTTGCACAGCATCCGGAAAACCCAATTGAGCCGCCAATTTGGTTCGCCGTTTTTGAACATCGCTTTTATTCAGCGGAGTATAGATCACCCCACCAAAATCAAACATTATGTTGGTTATGGTCATAATACTAGATCGGAGAAAGAATAATAAATTTCTAAATATTAGTCAGACAACTGTCAAGTCAAATAGCAGAAAAACTACCCTATAGGGTTATGGGTTGTTGATCTACCCGGCTGTGTTCGGCATCAATGATCGACATAATCATTTGAACGGTTTCCATGACCCGACCTTCTGCGTTAACAATGCAATAATCGAATTCCTCAAGACGCATCATTTCCCTCCGGGCAGTGGCAATGCGTAATTTGAGACCCTCAGCCGTTTCCGATTTTCGCTCTTTTAGTCTTTTGATTAAGGCATCTTCTGACTCTGCAGTCAGAAATATCAGAATCGCATTAGGTATTAATTTTCGAATCGTAGCTGCCCCTTGGACATCTACGCGCATGATAACATCCTGCCCACTAGCTAATGCATCTCGAATCTGCTGTTTAGGTACGCCTTTATAGTCGTTGTAAACCACGGCATATTCGAGTAACTCATCATCCTCGATCATTTGGGCAAAATCATCGTGATTCATAAAAAAATAGTCATGTCCATCTATCTCACCTTCTCTGGGTGGACGGGTTGTGGCAGTAACCACAAAATAAAAAGAGTCTCGAGATTCAAGCATCATTCGGGCAACAGTATCTTTGCCAACGCCAGAGGGACCAGAAATAACAAAGAGACGTGGATAATTTGGTTGGATATAGAGATCCTTCATGTTCTTAGTTGCACCTGGATTATGCATGCGTATAATGATTTCGAAAGGTTTAGAAAGCGTCGCTACACTAATTATATCATTCAGAATTGATTAATAGCCTGTTAAGCATTTATGCCCCAGTACGAATATTTTTGTAATGATTGTCGCCGCATAGGAAAATTATTCTTCACCTATGCAGAATATGATTCTGCCGTTCCCGCATGTCCTTACT
>JBFFVR010000082.1:0-6722 GCA_041570685.1 Promineifilaceae bacterium (SeqCode) | reverse complement strand
TTATGTCTGTTGCTATGGAAAAAATTCGACAGGGTGCCGATAAAACAACAAATAACATCAGGGATAGCTTTCAGAATTAATTGATTCCTTGAAAAAGTAGCTGATTTCCTGGGCAAATTGGCTAAAGAGTGTCTAATTATGCAATTATCTGTTAGGCGAGGTAGAAATCAACAAGAAAGTCGAAAAGACGAGCGACGGTCTACTTTAGGCCGAGCAATTCGTTATATTCGAAGGTATCCGAGGGTATCGGTTGCAGCATTTGGCGCCATGCTTGTTGCAACCTTGGCTCAACTCGCAGTTCCCCAACTTATTCAAAATATAATAGATACGATAGTCGTAAATGCTCAAAATGAAGCGATCTTGAGCTTGCCTTCTGGAATACAGGACCTGGCTTCTCAGAGACTAGGTCTTGATCTCGAAGCCATGGCACTGGAACTAGAAAATGCACCCAGAGCTTTGGTGATGGCTGGTCTCATAATCGTAATCTTTGCGATTTCTCGAGGCCTCTTTTCGTTTGCCCAAACCTACTCATCCCAGATTCTCTCCCACAACATCGCCTTTGATCTGCGAAATGATCTCTTTTCAAAAATTCAAAGATTGAGTTTTAGCTATCATGATAAGAATCGAACCGGGCAGTTGATGGTTCGGGCGACTGATGATGTGGAACGTCTACGATTATTTCTAGGCCAAGGCTTACTTCTCGCGTTGCAGTCCTTTATCTTATTGTTTGGGACCCTGATTATTCTATTCTTCACTAATGTTCGATTAACTCTGATTATTTTGCCAATTTTGCCGGTCGCAATCATCATTTTTATGTTGTTTGGGCGAATGGCTCAACCGCTGTTTAGAGAAGTTCAGAAGCGGCTTGCCGTCGTTAACACAATTCTGCAAGAAAACCTGGCCGGTCTTCAAGTAGTTAAAGCCTTTACCAGAGAACCTGAGGAAGAAATCAAATTTCAGAAGAGTATAGATGATCTTTTGGAACAGAGAATGAAGATTACCCGAACTTTCTCATTTCTCTTTCCGTTCGTGTTCTTAGTAGCCAATCTGGGCCAAGCGGCTATCTTGTTTTTCGGTGGCGTACAAATTGTTGAAGGATCGCTGACTCTCGGCGAATGGCAAAAATTTAGTCTGTATCTCGTTTATATATTTATTCCCATGGCCCAGCTCGGATTCATCATATCCTTGATGGCCCAGGCGTCTGCTAGCTCTGACCGGATATTTGAAATACTTGACACAAAAAACGATGTTGAAAACAAGGCAAACGCTGGGCTGCTTGAAGTTCTAGAAGGAAATGTCGTCTTTGAGGGAGTAAATTTTCGCTATTTTGACAGTGGTGATCCGGTGCTCTCTGATATCAATTTCGAAGTGAAGTCAGGACAAACGGTTGCCTTATTAGGCTCTACCGGAAGTGGAAAGACTACTATCATAAATCTCCTCCCCCGTTTCTATGACGTCAGTTCCGGAAAAGTGATGATCGATGGAATTGATGTTAGGGATGTAACCATTGAAAGTTTGAGACAACACATCGGCATCGTACTACAAGAGACCACACTGTTTTCTGGAACGATAAGGGACAATATTGCTTATGGTAAGCCCGAAGCCTCGGATGAAGAGATTCAAAGAAGCGCGATGGCAGCTGCTGCACATGATTTTATTCTCGCATTTCCGAATGGCTACGACACGCTAGTTGGTGAAAGGGGTTCAACTTTAAGTGGCGGGCAGAAGCAACGAATTGCCATTGCCAGGGCTCTATTGATGGATCCACAAGTTCTGATACTAGATGATTCCACTAGCAGCGTCGATCTGAATACCGAATTTGAAATTCAAAAATCATTGGACAAGCTGATGGAAGGTAGAACTAGCTTTGTCATTGCCCAGCGAATCAGCACGGTATTGAATGCAGACCTAATATTGGTCCTTGATGAGGGAAGAATTGCCGCAAGTGGCGTGCATGAAAGCTTAATGGAAAACAGCCCTATTTATGCTGATATCTATCATTCCCAACTTTCTGAGGATTTTCACGAATTGGCATAGATTAAGACAAGAATGGTGTTTAATTAGTCACCTTTTTTGACGGAGACCAACATGTTTGGACGGCAGGAACAGCTTTTTGGTGCTGAAACTAGAAAAGCAACGAGCGTGCGAGGAACATTATTTCGACTTTGGGCCTATTTACGGCGTTATTTGCTGGCTCTCCTCATCGTCGCTGTTGCCGTTATCGGTGGTACCTACATGCAAGTGCTCATTCCTGATTTGACCGGGCAAGCAGTAGATTGTTACTTGGGACCATACGCTGCGACTGATATCGATCCATCGGCAGGTCAATTCCCAGTTGAAGTTTTACCGGACGAGGCATTATCTGATTTATCTGGCGAAGGCGGTGAGGCCTTCAGCAATTGCTGGTATACGAAGCCGGATCCTTTCGCTTCGGCCGAAGAAACGATCGCCGGCTTAGGGAAGTTAGTCTTAATAATTGTGGGTTTATATGTTGGTAGCTCCTTGCTAAGTGGCGTCCAATTCTATTTGATGAGCTGGGCCGGTTTCCGAGTTCTACGTGATCTTCGCAAGGAGATTTTCCAACATATACATCGTTTATCGCTTGGCTATTTTAATCGCCATGAAGCCGGCGACGTGATGAGCCGAGTCACCAATGATATCGATACTATCCAGCAAGTCATTGGATTTGGTTTGGTGAGCGTAATACAGGGCGTACTTTTGATTGGCTGGATTGTCGTCGTCATGTTTGGCAGGAGCGTCCCTTATGCGCTTATTAGCCTGGTAACCTTGCCCCTCATGATCATTGCCACACAATGGCTTTCAAGACGGGCACGAAAAGCCTTTCGCAGGGCTCGGGTTGAAATTGGATCGGTCAATGCAGACTTGCAGGAAAATTTTGCTGCTGTCCGAGAGGTTCAGGCGTTCAGCCGGGAAGACGAAAATATCGAACAGTTTCGAGTAAGCAACGCAGCAACACGAGATGCAAATATTCAAGCTCAGGCATATACGAGTGCCTTGGGTCCTACACTCGAGGCCTTGAGCTACGTAAGTTTGGCTGTCGTTGCGGTTGTTGGGGGATTGGCGATTTTGGGAGGACAGGACCTATTTAATACGACGATTTCTCTCGGGCTTATCATTACCTTCATCGGTTATACCCAACAGTTTAACCGTCCTGTGCAACAAATTGCTGTACTCTGGACGAATATACAAAACGCCATTGCCGGTGCCGAGCGCATATTCGGTCTTCTTGACGAACACCCGGACCTGACGGATATGCAGGATGCAATTGAATTGCCGAAAATCGAGGGCGAGGTGAAATATCAGGGGGTATGGGCCGAATACACCGAAAATGAGCCAGTCCTCAAAGGGATTGATATTGAGGCTAAGCCTGGTCAAACTATCGCCATTGTAGGCCCAACAGGTGCCGGTAAATCGACGATAATAAAACTTTTGCCGCGATTCTGGGATGTCTCTGATGGAGCTATCAAGATTGATGGCTTTGATATCAGAGATGTCACAAGAAGAAGCATTCGAAGTCAAATTGGAATTGTACTCCAGGACACGTTCTTATTTGGTGATACAGTGCTCAATAACATTCGTTATGGACGTCCAGACGCAGACAAAAGCGAAGTTATTGAGGCGGCGAAGCTCGCCCGAGCCAACGACTTTATAAATCGTTTGGAGAATGGTTATGATACGATTCTCGGCGAGCGTGGTGCTGGATTAAGCCATGGTCAACGACAGCTGTTGGCAATTGCCAGGGTAGCCCTTATCGATCCCCGGATATTGATATTAGATGAGGCAACGAGTAGTGTTGATACTCGTACCGAAAAGCAGATTCAGCGCGCCTTAAACGAGCTTCTAAAAAATCGGACAAGTTTTGTAATCGCTCACCGACTAAGCACGATCCGAAGTGCCGATCAAGTGATTGTACTGAACGAAGGAGAAGTGGTTGAACGCGGTACCCACCAAGAATTGTTGGATATCAAAGGATTCTATTTTGATCTCTACATGAGTCAATTTAGAAGAAGTTCAGAAGTTGATGATAAAATGCGAGGGGATATCAAGAGGGAAGATGCATTTTTTGTTCCTGGTGATTGATACACGAATGGCAAATTGGCAGGCGACTGAATAATATTTCGAAGATGACATGGAAATTCCATACGGAGATTCAACGTAGATTTTGACTTTGATCGCGGCAGAGAATTATCTACTGCCACTTTGTTCGTGACTGGCGCGTCGCTGATTCTATACTTGAGTAATTTTCTCAATTCTGAGTGTAAGTTACAATAGTTACAACTATTCTGTTCAGGTTTCCATCGATTATTTTTATGCAAGTAGAAACTCGTAAAGTCATTCGCAACTTCATTATTGAGCTAGTTGTCTACGGCTTCTTGGTGATAGCTTATTTTCTGCTGATATTGCAGTCAATCGGCGACTGGTTGACCTCTCTTTATTTTAATAACTTGACTGTCTATGCGATTATGGCGTTAGTCTTAATCGTGATTCAGGCAGTTGTCCTAGAGAAGGTCACCGCATTCTTAGTAGAAAGACTAGGATTGGAACGACTGGAGTAACGATGGAATTTCCCATTGCCGGTGTCACGATTTCGCCCTTGGCCCTGGTCGGAATAGGCTTTTTAGTAGGAATTCTTGGGGGATTCTTCGGCGTCGGCGGTGGATTTATCGCGGGTCCTCTGCTCTTTTGGACCGGCGTACCAACCAATATCGTCGTCGGAACTGACCTTGCCCATATGACCGGTAAATCCATTGTCGCCTCCAATCGACATCGCTCGCTAGGACATGTTGACCTCAAGCTGGGCGTAGTCATGGTAACCGGCACAATAATTGGCGTCGAAATCGGAGCTCAATTAATCGAACTGCTCGAGGATATGGGAAATGTAGATCAAGTAGTTGGAATATCTTATGTCATAATTCTAATTTTAATAAGTGCATTTACTGCCTGGGAAAGTATCCGGGCAATACGCATGATTCAGGCTGAAAAGCTAGCGGTCAAAGATGTCATAGCCTTTCAGAATATTACAAAGCGTATGCATGGTATTCGACTTTGGCCAATGGTATCTTTTCCAGGCTCGGGCATAGCATCGGTTTCACTTTGGGTTGTGTTAGGAGTAGGCTTATTAAGCGGGATTTTAGCTGGTTTTTTGGGCGTTGGTGGGGGGTTCATCCGAATGCCACTGCTTGTATATGTAATCGGTGTTCCCACACATGTTGCCGTTGGTACTGATCTTTTTGAAATCGTATTTTCATCCGGATTCGGCACACTTACCCATGCATTAAAAGGCAATGTTGACATCCTAATAGCATTGGTGATGCATACAGGTGCAGCAATTGGGGCTCAAATCGGGGCCGTTTCCACACGATTCTTCGCCGGTCCAAGAATTAGGCTTCTGTTTTCGGCCCTTCCTTTAATCGGCGCAATACTCGTTATCATTCGATTAGCTACAGGGACTGAAGGGCATTAGTCATAAGAGAGGGAATTTAGAAATTAAGCCATGAGCATCCTTGTTTGCATTAGACAATTGCCCTATTCAGAACAAACTGTTCGCTTTGCTGGATTGCTATCAAATTTGGAAGATCATCCTTTGACTTTGATGACCGTCATAGATCAAGAACCCGCTCGTTTTGAAGCTGAATCCGGACTGGTAGAAGCATTAAAAATTTTGGGAGACGCGAACGTATCTACCAAGATTCGAAAGGGATCAGCTCTCGAACAAATTTTGGAGGAAACGAGTGAAACTGATTATCGCATCATCATTGTTGGCGCCCATATTGCGGCCGGCTTATTAGATGCCCTGTTCGGTTCTCTAACCGAAAAGATCGCTGATAGAGCACCGTCATCTGGTTTTGTGGTTAAAGGTGATAGACCTGCCAAAATAAAAAAGATTCTGCTGGCAATTGGTGGCGTGAAAATGAATCAGCGGGTCGTTACAGAAGGCACTCGATTGGCGATCGAGGCCAATGCCCAGGTCAGAGTTTTATTTGTCACCAGTCCGGTCCCCACCATGTACACTGGTCTGGAAGAAATTGAAGAGACTCTTCCAGAGCTTCTACAGACAGATACCCCGGTTGCCCAACATCTGCGTTGGACCGCTCGATACTTGGCCGATCATGAGGTGGATGCTGAAGTTGAAGTGGTCCAGGGTGTCGCTGCTGATGAAATCATGAGGGAAGCACATCAAGGCGATTATGATGTTATCGTAATGGGACAGGCCACAACAGTTGGACCACTGCGAAGAATCCTAACGGATCAGGTGACTCCACATGTTGTTGAGCGGGCTCCATGCAGTGTCTATGTTATCCACTAGACGATCAGTTTGTTCTTTCCTCCCCCAAACCGTCGTCCCGAAATACCGATTATCTCTGGCCTGAAATGACCGAACATTTCTCAAAACTGAAGCTATTGGTGCCGGTCGTTCCCTTGCTGTTCTTGGTGGCGTTCTTCTTTTATCCATTGGGAAAGATAGTTTCATTTGGTTTAACCAATGATGCCATAAGCCAGTTATTTTCCAGATTTTATTACTGGAAGGTCTTCTGGTTTACCCTTTATCAAGCAACATTGTCGACCATCTTGACGCTCGTTCTAGGTCTTCCGGCCGCTTACCTATTTGCGCGGTACCAATTCTGGGGCAAACATATCTTGCGGGCATTGGTAACAGTTCCATTTGTATTACCTACCGTCGTGGTGGCAGCATCATTCAG
>JBFFVR010000081.1:0-6811 GCA_041570685.1 Promineifilaceae bacterium (SeqCode) | reverse complement strand
GCAATGAATGAACGCCGTCAACACCTAGCCTGGCTTGTATTACTTTTCGGCTTTCTTCTATGTATAAGTCTCTTTATCTTGGTACCGGTTGGTATCAACGCATTAATTCAGAGCTCAACACGTTCGCTCAACGTTAGTGTCCAGGCAAATCAGGGGACGGTTGGTGTGCGACAGAATGAAGGAGAGCCATCGGCGCTTTTCGCAGGTGGTGAACCAATTGAGTTAGAACCAGGGGGGATAGTCCTAACAAATGCCACGGACACTGCTCTACTTTCAGGCTACACGCCTGATGGCGAGGAGCTAGTTGCTCGAGTTCAAATCTATGGTAATACGAATTTGCTGATGGAGGAAGCAAGTACACCTCGATTTTCTAACAGTTCCGCTGCCCGTCGAATTAGTCTTGCTCTGGATGTGGGCAGGATGCATCTGACAGTTCCTCGGATTAATGGTCGGCCAATTCAACTCGAAGTGTCTACGCCTCACGGCCAAATATCTGTCAATGAACCTGGTCAGTATTCGTTGATTAGTTCAAACTTAGAAACCCAGATTGCGGTATTACAAGGGCAAGCGGCGGTTGACGGAAATGGCGATAGTCTCTCGCTTGTTACTGACCAGAGAGCAATAATACCAACGGGTGGCGAGATGCAAGGACCCTTGAGCACTGAGCGAAATCTGATTGTCAATGGTGATTTTAGTCAACAAGTTGATGGCTGGGTTCCTTTAGCTTCAAATGTGGAAATATCAGATCAACAACCAGTCGAGCTGTCATTAAGCCAATTTGGGGCTGAACCGTCAATCCGGTTTAATCGGGTAGGGATCGGTCATGCCGATGCTGGCCTGCGGCAACTAATTAATCAAGATGTAACTGATTTTGACAGCATGATTCTCGTTATCAGTATGATCGTATCTGAGCAAAGTCTCGGAGTTTGTGGTGAACAAGGTAGCGAATGTCCTTTGATTGTCCGGATCGAATATATCGATGAGAACAATGTCGATCAGACATGGCAGCAAGGATTTTATGCAGCAGGCGAAATTAGTTCGGCCACTCCAGATGTATGTATCGCATGTCCCCCTCCTCTAAATGAGCACCAGAAAGTCTCATTTGGACAGCTGGTATTTTATGAATCTGAAAACCTATTGGAACAGCTCAATCAATTAGGAATATTGCCGGTTCAAATTAAATCTATAACGCTGATTTCGTCCGGTCACACCTTTGATGCGAGTGTGGTCGATGTTGCCTTAATGACACGTGAGTAAGGACGAGTCGACTGTTATTAGTCAAATCCAAGAGATCGTTCTTTTAAAGAGCAATATCTTTGCCGACCTATTACTATATGATCAAGAACGTCAATATCAAGTATCTTGCCTGCTTCGACAATTTGTCGTGTTACTTTTATATCCTCGGGCGATGGTGCTGGATCTCCCGATGGATGATTGTGAACAACGATAATAGCCGCCGCATTTTCTCGAATGGCGTAACGAAAGAGCTCTCCCACTCTTATCACTGAGGTATTTAGGCTCCCTATATATACTGTTGGCGTTGATAAAACGCGATTACGGGTATCCAACAATACCAGTCGTAAGTGCTCTTGTTCCAGCAAATACATTTCAGACATAAGGAGATTTGCTGCATCAGCAGGAGAGCTGACTTGAGGCCTCTGCTCGGGTGATTCTGCAAGCAATCTTCTACCTAGCTCTATGGCGGCTTTCGTTTCAACAGCCTTTGCAACTCCAATTCCCTTGACTTCTTGAAGCTCAGTTAGTGAAGCGGATGCCAAACCTGATAATCCACCAAATTGGACCAAAAATCGTTCAGCTAAGCGAATAACATTTTCTCCACCGACACCAGTGCGTAGAATAATCGCCAATAGTTCAGTTGTCGACATGGCTCGCGCCCCAACTTGTAATAATCGTTCGCGCGGTCGATCACCGGCGGCCATCTCATGGATAGTTGGCGTGTAATGGTTGGACTTGACTCCATTCTTCATCATTACCCCCTTGAAAAAAATCTTATTGGCGTTTATGACCAACTAATCGTCTCTAGCTCCCATAATTAATTCGAAAAGCTCCTCCCATTCCTCAGACATGAGGTGAAGGCTAATATGTCCTAGCTCCAGGTGGTACAAGTAGCCTAATTCTTCTTTGCTGCGCCAGACCAACAGATTCTCCGTTTCCGAAATTAACTCGCTTGTCTCGTGATTATTCATACTGTTCTCCTGGTGAATTAAATTGACCTATTCTGAAAAATCAAAGGGAGGCTGATCCAACAGCTTTCTGTATATATAAATCAACACTAATTTGGCAGTTGCCAGAAGTGGTGCTGCTAATAAGATGCCAAAAACGCCAGCAACACTGGCTCCGATGATAGCGCCAATGAACACGACCAATGGGTGTAAGTTCAAACTCCGGCCGATGATTCGCGGCACCAAATATACATTTTCAATTCTTTGTATAAGGCCATAGGCCACCAGAACGATTATGGCGAACCAGAATGGACCAACCATACTTCCCAGCCAGCTTGTTTCATATTGAAAAACTGCTAATAGCACCGCAGGGATTGCTGCTATCACCGGTCCAATATTGGGTATAAACTCTAATACTCCAGCTAAAAGACCCAACAACAATGCATTGGGTAAACCAAGGATTAGGGCCAATATGAAAGTGGTAAGGCCAATAATCAGCCCAAGTACAAGCTGGCCGCGCAGAAAAGCATTCCAGATGCCGTTCGCTTCCATGCCAAACTGTTTCAAATCTGTATGATATACATCAGGAGCCAAGGCGACTATCGACGACCACAAAACTTGATGATCTTTTACCATGTAATACGACAACACTATTACCACCAAAATCCATCCAACCGTTGTTAGCGTTGCTCCGAAAAGTTTTAAACTCTGAGGAGCAATGGTTTGAATGATTGTTAACAAATTGTCGCTAATAACTACATAAACATCATCCAGGGGCAATTGATCTAAGGGCACAGTTATGCTACCTATTGTTAGGGGTTCGCCCAGAATCGCTCCCAGATCTTCCACATATGAAGGCGTATTATTAATAAGATTGTTTCCCTGGTTTACTAGCTGGGGGATAGTACCAATGGGTATTGCTATCAGAATAACTAGAATGCCAAGATATATGAGTACGACCGAAGCGCCGCGACCAAGTCTTGTCTTTTTATTCAAGATATTTACAGCCGGAAGCAATATGTAAGCCATGACAACCGACATAATTACGGGAATTAGGACGGAACGAATTGCGTAAAGAGACAATAACCCAAGCATCACCAAGATCGTAACAACAATTCGCTTGGTACTTCCCCGCCAACGGGGCGACACATTTGTATCTCGGCGCTCAGCGATTTGGTGATTATCTTCGGTAATTTCAGGCGAATCTTGCATCTTCTTCGGAATCTGAGGCGAATGGCACCTCGATCTCGGTGATTATTATAGCGGTCAGGGATCTTTCTCAAAATCACCAATAAAAAAAGCCCTGGCCTATTGCCAGGGCTTTTTGTCCTAGGACAACAGCTTACTATCTTCGATTATTTCGCCTACCTCGTCCTCGTCCCCGGCCACCGCTCCTAACAGAGTCCTTTGACCGAGCTTCCTCTAGCGTCCAGTCTTCTAAAACAGCTTGGCGTGACAATCTGATCTTACCAGAATCCTTATCAACATCCGTTATCATGACCATGATCTCGTCGCCGATAGTCACGGCATCTTCAACCCGTTTTAAATGTTCAGTCGACATCTGTGAAATGTGAACCATACCGTCGGTCCCAGGGGTGAATTCCACAAAAGCGCCAAATTCCGTAATGCGAACAACTCGACCAGTAAAGATTTGGCCTAACTCGGGCTCACGGGTCAGTAATTCGATTCTCTCCAGCGCGCTGTTTGTTTTATCGCCGTCAACGCCAGCAACATAAACAGTGCCATCTTCCTGGATGTCAACAGAAACCTGAAAATCTTCTTCAAGACTACGTATTGTGCTTCCACCTTTACCGATCACCGCACCGATCTTGTCCGGGTCTATCTTGATAGATTCCATTCTGGGTGCCCACTCGCTCAATTCCTCACGCGCAGCTGGCATAGTCTGGTTCATATTATCTAGGATTTGAAGGCGGGCAATTTTGGCTTGCTCTAAGGCCTCGGCTAACACGCTTTGGCTAAGTCCTGATATTTTGATATCCATTTGTAAAGCAGTTACCCCTTCTGAAGTACCTGCTACCTTGAAGTCCATATCTCCGAGATGATCTTCCATTCCTTGAATATCAGTCAATACAGCGTATTTTTCACCTTCGGTGACCATTCCCATCGCAACGCCAGCTACCGGGCGTTTCATTGGAACACCACAGTCCATCAGGGCTAAACTCGAGGCACAAACACTGGCTTGGCTTGTACTTCCATTTGAGGAGAGGACTTCTGAAACAACACGAATCGTATACGGAAACTCAGTTTCATCGGGCACTAACGGCAACAGGGCAGTTTCGGCTAGCGATCCGTGACCAATTTCACGCCGCTTAGGGCCTCTCAAGAACCAAGTTTCACCTGTTGAGTAGGGGGGAAAATTGTAGTGATGGATAAATCGCCGGGTATCTTCTGGATACAATCCATCTAATTTCTGGGCTTCTCTTAGAGTGCCTAATGCAACAAGGGCCAAAACCTGGGTCTCACCTCTCTTGAAAAGACCAGATCCATGAGCCCGTGGACTGATCCCAACCTCTGAAGAAAGTCCTCGTATATCAACATTGCTTCGGCCATCCGGACGGACACCTTCCTCCAAAATTCTGTTTCTCACGGCTTTCTTTAGCATATCGGAAATGATGTCACGGATGGCTTTGGGTTCTGTGGTTTCGTCTTCTTCCAAAAATTCGTTGACAATCTCTTCGCGCAGCTCTGCCATAGCCTCGTTTTGAGCATTTCTTTCGGTATTATTTACCACAATCTGATGAACACGGTCACCCAATTTCATCTCGACTTTGGATACCAGGTCGGGATCTAGTTCGGCAAAGTTTATATCCCGTTTTTCTTTTCCAATGGCTGCTCTCATCTCCAATTGCATATCGATCAGAGGTTGAATTCCCTGATGACCGAACTCAAGTGCTTGTAAAAATAGATTTTCAGGCACTTCATTAGCCCCAGCTTCAACCATAATAATGGCATCCTTGGATCCGGCCATTCTTAAATCAAGCTGGCTTTCTGCCATCTGTTCGATCGTGGGATTGATGACGAGCTGGTCATCAATATATCCAACTCGAACTGCCCCGATCGGGCCATTCCAAGGAATATCAGATATTGTGAGGGCACAACTAGCGGCGTTTACGGCCATGATGTCTAAATGATGAAGGCTATCCGAACTCAAAGTTGTGATCACGATTTGCACTTCATTCCGCATGCCCTTGGGAAATAAGGGTCTAAGTGGTCTGTCTGTAAGGCGGCAGATCAGAATCGCCTCAGTGCTTGGTCTTCCCTCGCGCCTAAAAAAGCTACCTGGGATTCGTCCTGCGGCATACATTTTTTCCTCGTAGTCAACACTTAACGGGAAAAAATCGAGACCCTCACGTTCCGCTTTTGACATGGTGGCAGTTGCAAGGAGCATGCTATCACCAACGCGTGCTGTGACGGCTCCTCCAGCTTGTTCGGCTAATTTGCCTGTACCAACGACGAACTCTTGTTCGCCCATCGTTGCTGAAAATGAATGTTCTACTGTCATTTAAATCTACTCCTCAATGATCTTCCATATAAGTAGACAGGTCGTATTAGTGGTGTTTAGAATAATAAACACCAACATTGGACAACCGACCGAGATGATTCGGTTATTTCCAAGTTGCTTAAATACTGTCCTATTCCTAATGAAAGTTGGCTGCGAAGAGTTTAGGGACTGGGGACTGACTCGCACGGTGGGAAATCACCTTATGCGGGACAATGCCCAATTCCTAAAATCCCAATTCGCAACCGTATTTTCAATAAAACGCACGAAGGAATCGGTTACTCCGCGCTTAAACTCGCTACCTAACGTCTTAGACCGAGTCTGTCAATTATAACTCGGTAGCGATCTGGATGGGTGCGATGGAGGTAAGCCAATAACCTTCGACGTTTACCTACCAGCTTCAAAAGACCGCGTCGGGAACTCTCATCATGTTTATTCCCTGCGAGATGCTCCTGCAACTGTTTGATCCTGCGATCAAACAAAGCAATCTGAACTTCCGGTGAACCGGTATCGCCTGGATGCGTTGCATATTCTTCAATTATCTCGGACTTTTCTACCACTGATAATGGCATTTTCTCGACTCCTGTACTTTATTAATATACCTGATAGGCCGCCGCGCCGAAAGCGTCGAACCTTCGAGTAATTTATCATTATATCGGACTCGATTTACATACGCCAATTTCATCTTCTGCCTAAGGAATGGGAATTCAATTCTGTGAATTCCTTTAACGTGTGACTTTATAGATTATTTCCAAATTCAACTCAGAACAAGGCTATCCTATCTCTTGCAATTCACATTGTTATTACATAAACTACGTCCTGTGAACTCAATAGATTTCCGCTCTGACACAGTCACCTGGCCAACCGATAAAATGCGAAGCGCGATGGCAGCAGCGGAGATAGGTGATGATGTCTACAAGGAGGATCCAACGGTAAAGGCCTTGGAAGAACTCGCTGCGGCAAAAGTGGGAATGGAGGCCGGGTTATTCGTTGCCAGTGGGACCATGGGAAATCTTACAGGAATTCTCAGTCATGCATCGCGAGGTGACCAGGCCCTCGTAGGTGATGAAGCCCATACTTTTCGCAGTGAGGCCGGCGGCATGGCTGT
>JBFFVR010000080.1:0-6817 GCA_041570685.1 Promineifilaceae bacterium (SeqCode) | reverse complement strand
ATCATTGAAAAGGGGCGCAAACTTGTACCTTATGGAGTTCAAGAAGCTCCCAATGGGGATTTGCGAGTCGTGATGAATGACCGAGAATATTCGCCTCCTGAAGTCTCGGCCATGATATTGCAGAAGATCAAAACTGATGCAGAAGCATATTTAGGTGAAACAGTTACTCAGGCAGTTATAACTGTTCCTGCTTATTTCAACGATAGTCAAAGACAGGCTACTAAAGACGCCGGCAAAATCGCGGGTTTGGAAGTCTTGCGAATAGTGAATGAGCCAACAGCATCATCATTGGCTTATGGATTAGGTTCTGAAAAAGATGAGATAATCGCCGTCTATGATCTTGGAGGAGGAACCTTTGATATATCAATCCTCGAAGTTGGGGATGGCGTTTTCGAAGTCAAATCAACCAACGGCGATACCTTTCTAGGCGGCGATGATTTTGACCAGAAGATAATTGAATGGGTTGCTGACCAGTTCAAGATGGATCAGGGAATCGACTTACGCAGTGATCGGCAGGCTTTGCAGCGACTACGAGAAGCCGCAGAGAAGGCAAAAATCGAGTTGTCGACGACCATGCAGACCGAAATCAACTTGCCTTATATCACCGCCGATGCCAGTGGCCCTAAGCACTTAAACATGTCGTTGACTCGGGCGAAATTGGAGCAGCTTAGTGAAGATCTAATTCGGCGCAGTATAGAGCCATGTAAGAAGGCCCTCAAAGATGCGGGATTTAGCACCGCGGATATTACCCAAATTGTATTGGTTGGCGGCATGACACGAATGCCAGCTATTCAGGAATCGGTAAAAAGCTTCTTCAATAAAGAACCGCATAAGGGCGTTAATCCCGATGAGGTTGTCGGAATTGGTGCTGCTATCCAGGCAGGCGTGTTGGGTGGTGATGTAAAAGATGTTTTATTATTGGATGTTACGCCATTAACGCTAAGTATTGAGACTCTGGGTGGCGTCGCCACACCGCTAATCGATAGAAATTCGACCATTCCTACTAAGAAGAGCCAAATATTCTCGACGGCGGCCGATATGCAAACTCAGGTTGAAATCAATGTCGTGCAAGGTGAACGGCCTATGGCGATTGATAATAAAACCCTTGGCAAGTTCATTCTGGATGGCATTCCACCTGCGCCCCGCGGCGTGCCGCAAATTGAAGTTACCTTCGACATCAATGCCGATGGCATTTTGAATGTCAACGCTCAAGATAAAGCCACTGGCCGCGAGCAAGCTATGCAAATATTACCTTCTAGTGGGCTCGCCGATGATGAGATCGAGAAAATGGTAAATGAGGCTAAAGAACATGCCTCGGCCGATGCTGACCGTAAAGCTGCTGTGGAAGCCTCAAATCTGGCTGATTCGGCCGTTTACAGCGGTGAAAAGTTTATTCAGGATAACGGTGACAAATTATCTGATGCCCAAAAGAGTTCGATTCAAGCAGAAATTGATGCCGTTAAAACCACGGCCGACGGGACACCAGATGCGGTTCAGGCCGCGGTAAATCGTCTCCAGCAAGTTTTGCAAGAAGTTGGCACATCGATGTATCAGCAACAGTCCCAAGAGGATGGCGATGGAACAGGTGCCAGCTCCTCAAATGGTGAAGGCGCTGCAGATGAAGATGTAATTGAAGGTGAATTTAGCGAGGAATAGATTGTAGTCTAGTGCAATAGATTTTTATCTTCTGAATGGTTGCGTATTGTTTATTGCTTAACCTGAAAGAGGTGAGCATAGACAATACGCAATTTCTATTTGAGGATTATGGCCACAAAACGCGATTATTACGAAATCCTGGAAGTTGGAAAAAATGCTTCTAAGGATGATCTCAAGAAAGCCTATAGGCGTATGGCTCGAAAGTATCATCCTGATGTGAACAATGATCCCGGTGCCGGAGAGCACTTTAAGGAGATCAATGAGGCTTATGAAGTGCTTTCCAATGATTCTTCGCGGGCTGCCTACGATCGATTCGGGCACGCCGGGGTACAAGGAAACAATGCGGGCTACGGTGATTTCTCGGGATTTGGCAGTGTAACGGATATTTTTGAGGAATTCTTCGGCGGATTTGGTGGAAGACAAAGAAGTGGTCCGAGAAGAGGTCCAGATCTGCGCCATGATCTGAAAATCAGTTTTGAAGAGGCTGTATTCGGTGTAGAAAAAGAAGTTGAAATTCGTCGGCCTGAAATTTGTCCCCATTGTCAAGGCATTGGTGCTGAACCAGGAACGACTCCGGATCGTTGCTCCAATTGCAAAGGTTCCGGCGAAGTGAGACGAATGAGGCAATCCTTCTTAGGATCCTTCGTTAACGTGACTACTTGCCAAGTTTGCGGCGGCTCTGGTGAAACGATATCAACCCCATGTACGGTATGTAATGGCCGCAAACAAGTCCAAGAAGCAAGAAAGATAAAAATCAAAGTCCCTGAGGGTGTAGACAATGACACCCAGATTCGGTTATCTGGGGAAGGGGCTCCGGGAATTAGCGGTGGTCCTCCTGGAAATCTATATGTTGTTCTGCATGTGGAAAAGCATGCGTTTTATCAGCGGCGTGGCGACGACATCTTGCTGGAAATGGAAATAAATATCGCTCAGGCTTCGCTGGGTGATGAAATTACTGTACCAACAGTAGATGGGGAGCAGAAGCTTATCATTCCGGCAGGCACACAGTCGGGTAGCGTATTTACAATGCGAAACAGGGGAGTGCCTCATCTGCGCCGATCAGGTCGTGGGGATCAATTGGTTATCGTTCATGTTGCCGTCCCTAAGAAAATGACTGCAGATCAGAAGAAACTAATGAAAGAATTGGCCGAAACGCTTGGAAAAGAGGTTATTCCCCAACGCGATCGCACTATCTTAGGTCAGCTAAAAGAAGTCTTCGGTGATTTTTTCGGCGCTTAATAACTGAATCTTCGAAACACCCTGTTTGTTATATCCTCATTAATTGCATATATCTTCATTTATGTATTGGCTAGAAATTAGTGTAGAGGTAGACGGTGAAGCTGCAGAAGCGGTCGCCGAGCTTTTACGACCATATGCCTATGCTGACAGTGTAATTTTTGAACAGCTTGGCGATCAATCCACTGCAGATCCAGAGGCATTAGAATCCGCCATCCATGTAAAGATATTCGTCACCGAGGATGATGATTCAGATGCCTTTAGGCAGAAGATTCTGGAGGCGTTCTATCATATGAATCGCCTTTATCCTGTTGGCGAGCCTCAATTTCGCGTTCTGGAAGAAGATGATTGGGCGACGGCCTGGCGAAAGAACTACCAACCCTTTCGAATCGGCGAGAAAATATGGATTCAGCCCAGTTGGCAACCGGTACAAAAGACTGACATTGATGATGTCGTCATCACCCTAGATCCAGGAATGGCCTTTGGTACAGGTTTGCACCCGACTACACAATTGTGTCTACAGGCCATTGAAGAAGAAGTGAGACAAGATTATCGTATTCTCGATGTAGGCACTGGTACTGGAATTCTGGCGATTGCGGCTGCCAAACTAGGAGCGCATCATATTATTGCCTTTGATACTGAGAGGCAAGCTGTCCTGGCAGCGCGAGAAAACGCTATACGCAACGAAGTGGAATCTTCGCTGTTTGTCTTCCAAGGCACTCTTGAAACTCTAAATCCCCAACCACACGATCTCATTTTGGTAAATATTATAGCGCCTGTCATTATCGATCTGCTGCATCATAGAAGGCTACTAAATTACTTGTCTTCAAGAGGTAAAGCGATATTGAGTGGAATAATCTCCGATCAAGTTGGGGAAGTTACCGCCGCCGTGGTGAGAGCTGGCGGAACCATAATAAAGACGCAAACGAGTGGGGACTGGTTTTGCTTGATGGTTGAAAACAAAAGAACGCTATAACAAGCAGAGAGCCATAGCGTTCCGCGAAACTTAGTATCTCAAACGGCCGATTTCAAAAATTTCGATATTAGCGGTTCGAGACGTTCTGTCTTCGATAACGATAAGTGATTCGTCCCCGAGAGAGATCGTAAGGAGTCATCTCAACGCGAACCCTATCGCCAAGCAATATCCTAATATAATAGCGGCGCATTTTCCCTGACAAATAAGCCAATACTTTATGACCGTTATCTAATTCGACCGTAAATTGTGTATTTGGCAAGGCTTCAACAACCACACCTTCAACGACTAACTTTTCTTCCTTCTTACCCATATCTTGCCCTTGGACCTTGACGACGTCTCATGCGGCGAATGGCCTTCTTCTTTTGCATTCGCCGAAGCTCACTTTTCGAGACGTGCCATCGCTTGCGACGAACGGTACTCATCACGCCAGATTTAGTAACAGACTTTCTAAATCTACGGATTAAGCTCTCATTCGTCTCATTCGGATTTCGTCTAACCGTCGGCATATTATAAAAAACCTCCATTAACCAATTATTCTCGTGATTTCAGCCTGATACTGATACATCTACTTGATGATTTCAGGGAAATCAGTGCCTATTCTTCTTCCTCTAAGGTTTCCGCCCGATCCTCATCTAGCGCGGTCTCAGACACAGTCTCAATTTGTTCTACCGATTCGTGCTGGGCCATCCATTCGATTTGCTCTTCAGGGGTCACGCTTTTCAGACTCAGCCCAATACGTTGACGCTCAGAATCGAGGCTGATGATACGCAACAAATGAGTTTCACCTTCCGAAATAATTTCATTCGGATCCTCAACATTGTCTCGTGATAATTGAGAAATATGTAATAATCCTTCAACACCCGGCTCGATTTCCACAAAGGCACCGTATGTTACAACGCGAGTTACCTTTCCCTCAATAAGGGTGCCGGTTGCATATTTGTCTTCAACCAAAGACCATGGATTGGGCATCAGCTTCTTGCGACTCAAAGCAATTCTTTGCTCTTCTTTATCGAGACTAATCACATGGACATCAATCTCATCACCAACTTTGACAACTTCTTTAGGATGATTTACCCGATGCCAGGCAAGCTCTGAAATATGAATCAGCCCATCAGCACCACCCAAATCAACGAAAGCACCAAAACTGCGTAAGCCGCTCACCCGGCCGCTGATCACATCGCCCTGTTTTAATTGCTCAATCAGTTGCACTTTTCGAGCCTCTTGCCATTCCTTCTGGGCGTCTCGTTGTGAAAGGACCAGGCGACGGCGTCTGCGATTTACTTCAATGACTTTCAAAGGTAAGACTTCATCTCGAAGCCTTGACATGACCTGCTGACGCTGGCGATCATCCATGCCTCGGCGCAAATCGACTAAATGAGATGCCGGCACGAAACCGCGCAGGTTACCAAACGGAACAATCACCCCACCTCGATTGTATCCAATCACCGGTGCTTCTAGATATTCACCGCTTTCCAACATTTCTTCAGCATTGATCCAATCTTGATTCAGCCTTGCCTTCTGAATAGAAACCAACAAGCGGTCAGGATGGTTTGTCTCTAATATATAGACAGGTATTTCTTCATTCAGTTCAAGTTTGTCTCGAGTTTCTGTGTCTAACTCTTCCAAGTCAGTTGTTGGAACTACGCCATCCCGCTTTAGACCCAGATCGACGATAACACCTTGATCGTTCATAGAGACGATGATTCCTGTTCGGATATCGCCTACGGAAGGTATATCGTAATCATGTTCATCGAGTAACTCAGCCAAGTCCTGCGAGAACTCAGTATCGTCCTCGATGATATCTTCCAAATCTTGGTTATCAGTTGATAGAGCCATTCAGTCGATCTTACCTACAGTTTGTATGACATACTCGGAACACTAAAAAAACCCGGCTCCTTAATCGTTTATAGAACGAAACGTAGCCGAGTTAAAGTTCTGGTTCTAAATCGCAACACAGATCAATTGTTTACCAACAGTTCATGACTTAGGTACCTTCAACCGTTAACAAGATAGCAATTTTGTCGTCTGTCAAACCTCGACAATCGTTACCTTTTATGATTTCGTTGCCGGCCAATAATCGAACGTGTACTCGGAGTCACTCAGCGCTGATTATACCATTCACATATGCTTTGTCAATTTGACCACAGGTGAAATTCCAATTTTTCGACCATAGTTATAGTCGGCTGTTCATGGATTTTTGACAGATTTACCAACAACATTTCTATTGAAATTACCGCTGATATTCATGAATATAATACCAGAAGACATACCGATCGTCTTTTTTAGAATCTTGGTTTTGGAATGAGAGTTGGGAGGATTAATATAGGGAGTAAGGATGGGCTGACCCTTGTTGATAAAGTTAAACTATCTTGTTCTCCTGTGCCAATATTGTTTTGGTGCTATCGTTTTCTGGCCATCGCCAACCGTAAAATCTTGAATAAGCCGATTGAAAACGGCCGGTTGTTCTAACATAGGAAAGTGATCGCTATCTTCTAGAACAATGACATACCGGTTCACATCTTCTTGCCATATATTTTTATAAAGTTTGGTCGAATTCCTGACAATGGTGTCATGTTCACCAAAAACGACCAGTACAGGGCAATCTAAGGCCAACAAATCATCTTTGAAGTCATAAAAACTTAGTTGCTCGGCTACTGACAGAACTGCTGCTGAATCAGTCTTGGACAATTCTTGACTAACTGGTGAGTAAGATTTTGACTTCTGCAAATATTTCCCCATGAAGTTGGTTGCTTTGCCATTAGTTAGGCTCGTATTAATTGAATGGCCAGTAACCGGTAGGGCGACATTAACAATTCCCTCGACGAGATCTGGGCGAAGACGGGCAAACCTGGTTGAAATAGCCGCCCCAAGAGCGTGGCCGATTAAGGTTACAGGTTGAGTGATGCCTAACTGATTAACAAATTCATCCAACAGTTCCACGTAGCTTGT
>JBFFVR010000079.1:0-6822 GCA_041570685.1 Promineifilaceae bacterium (SeqCode) | reverse complement strand
TGTTAGCTAATAGTTTGGGAACGCTGGCAGAAACGATGATTGCTACCGGGAATCACGTTGATGCGATAGGTTATTACGAAGAGGCATTAGGGATTGTGGAACAATATCCAGAAGATGCCTGGTCTCAGAAAATGGCCGATGAATTTAAAGAAGCGATGGAGAAATTGACAATAAAGATGAAAGCAGAGGAGGCTAGCTGATACCAACTAGCCTCTTCTAATTAAGTTGTGGTCAGTGCCGATATCTTAACAGCCTGGTACTGAAGGTGCGCAAACTGGAGCGGCTTGGGCTATGGAAAATAGCGGCACGCCGCTAGCAATTAGAGTGATGACGGCAGTTAAGAGAATGCGGGCGACCTTGCGCTCAATCAATGTAAACATCGTAAGCCTCCTCACGACTAGTGATTCGGCTCGTCGAGTGCGGCGCCCGGGTAAGGTTCAATCCTACCCGCTCATGAGATCCTCAACGGCCATCAATCCGATTTCATTGTTTAGGTTCAGACCGGTCAGACTTGATGATTTCAGCATATGAGAATTAACGCTTAAGTTGTAGGGGCTGATGCTTAAATTCGCTCGGGAGAAACTTAAGCCGCCAAATGAGTGTTCTTGGTTGACCAATGAATGACCAATCGCCAACATCCTTCGGCCGCTTACTCAGATATCACCGCAGAAAGTGCAGCGATCCTTTGCGCGGCGGGTTGCTGACCCAGGAACGATTGGGCGAGTTGCTCGGCGAAGAGTTGGGAGATCGCGGGTACTCTGGCGCGGCCGTGAGTGATTGGGAACGCGATCAAAGCCAAATTCACAAGGACGACAGAGCGGTCTTGATAGCCTTGATGAATGTTCTTAACCAGACTGGGGGTCTGTCAACCATGGCAGAAGCGAATGAATTGCTTCTGCTGGGAAATTACCGCGCCCTCGACTCTAGGGAAAACCAACAGATATTCCGAGGCAATTTAGCAGAAACTGGCAAGACTTCTTCTGCCGTAGCTGCGCCAAGGAATACCTTAGATGAAGAAAGTCTTCCGCCTCAGAAACTGTCCCAAAATAGACGAAAACAGCTCGTGTTGCTTGAAAAAGTCAATAATTTCTGGGTAGAAGGCGTTTATGAGCATTCTCTCGAAAATGATCTTCTCATTGATTTAGAGCTGCTATCTACCCATGAGCCAATTAATCATCCTTGGAGTGATGTCTTGGGCCGTACTTTTCTGAGCTCTGAGAATACCACTGAAAATAATATCGCAAGTCTATATAATGAAGTCGATCGCGCTTTGCTCATATTGGGAGATCCGGGATCTGGAAAAACGATATTGCTAATATCACTGGCAAGGGAGCTAATTAACAGGGCAAATCGCCAGGCTGATGAGCCCATCCCGGTAATCCTTAATCTTGCTTCCTGGGTTCAACGGAGAACATCTCTGCTCGATTGGGCGGCTTTTGAGTTGACGGCCAAATATCAAATTCCCCGCCGGTTAGCCAAGAGCTGGCTTCTGGAGGACGCCCTTGTCCTACTTCTCGATGGTCTGGACGAAGTACCAGATAGATTTCGGAGGCAATGCATCCAAAATATCAATGATTTCAGAAAAAACAATGGTTTGACAGGCATGGTCGTTTGTTGCCGAAGCGAAGAATATGCGGCCGCAAGAACGCCATTGCAACTAAATGGAGCCACGATTATCCAGCCATTAAAGGAACTACAGATTGCCGATTATCTGAATGCTTCCAGCAATCGCGGCACCGCTCTCGAAGAAACCATTAAGAATGAAGCGGTATTACAGGAGATGGCCACAGTACCGTTGATGCTAAACATGATGCTTCGTGCCTTTGAGGCAAATACAGCTGAAGTGGGCAAGACGATAGACAACATAGGAGCAAGAAAGGCTATCAGTCTAAGTACCTATCAAGATCAGCTATTCGATACCTATGTCCGGCGAATGTTTGATCGGCGTATAGCCGACAATAGATATTCACCCCACGAAACAGTTATTCGATTGAATTGGCTTGCTCGCAAAATGTTTGACCACAACAGATCCGTCTTCCTCATCGAACAGATTCAACCTGATTGGTTGCCTAGCCGGATATGGCGTTGGATTTATATGCTTCTTTCAGGCTTTATCTTGGGATTTGTTTGCGGGATAATCGTATGGCTATTTTGGCAGATTCTTCATTTTAGCTCGCCCCTCATGCCAACACCTTTGTCGAATACGGTCGGGCAATTGTTGCAGATCACTCAAGGGCGGGCAGAGTTTGTTGCCCTACTTGTGAGTAATATCATCCTAGGCTTAATTGTGGCCATGATGCAGACTCGCTATTTTGAGACACTAAGAATTCACCAATTAGAACAAGAATCTAGAGGGGCCCGTTATGCTAAACATCTGATCATTATTGGGGCCGTGGTTGCCCTTATTACCGCGATAGCGATAACCTTAGCTGGCGTGCCCCAGCTGGCGTTGATTTGGTCGGCGGCCGAAGTTGTCGTGTATGTGATTGCCGCCAGATACATCTTCGGTCGTAGCTACCAAAATGAAATCCGCACTGTTGAAGCCTTAGCTTGGTCGTGGAAAAGTGCGCTAAATGGTCTGCTAATCGGATTGGTTTTGGCTGCCCTGGCAGAGATTCTTGGATTGATAGTTTATGACGCGCCAATCAGTCTCCAGTCGAGTTTGATATTGGGTTCGGCTGGCGTCATATTGGGCGGCATGCGCGGCCGGCGGGTAGAGGAAAAGAGTTACGCCAACCAAGGAATCATTTTATCCCTCAGAAATTCGCTAATCGCAGCTTCCGTAAGCAGCTTTATTCTGGGAGTTATCACTTTCTATCTTCAGGGTGCGGCTTATGCCCTGGTGGCGGCGGCTCTAACCTTTATCATCGGTGGCTCTTTATTAGGCGGCAATAATGTAGTTAAGCACATCTTGGTGAGAGGGATTCTTTGGCAGCAAGGGAAGATTCCCTGGCGCTACGCTCAATTCTTGGATCACGCCGTTCGATTGGCCTTCCTGCGAAAAGTTGGGGGAGGTTATATTTTCATGCACCAGCTTTTGCAGGCTTATTTCGCAAATTATCCTGAAGATTCCGTCCTTTCTTCAGACGAAGAGTCTTCTTGCCAACTATCCCCGAAATTAGCCTGGCCGAACTAAGAAACAGTGGTTGCTTAACCATGAATTGCACATTATGATCCTGGCTGTAATAGGGAATCCAGGGCTCGTTTTTTTGAGCCGTTTAAATGTTATCTAGTATTAACGGAGTAAACCGCTGCCATGACCATCGACCAATCACACCGAATCGATACCAGTTCACTTGACGTTCCTCCCCGAATACTGTTAGGGCCAGGGCCATCTAACGCCCACCCGCGTGTTCTTCAGGCGATCGGTATGCGCCAGGTTGGCCACTTAGATCCCTCATTTCTTGAGATTATGGAAGAAGTGAAAGAGCTTCTCCGGTATCTTTTTCAAACGGGTAATGAAATCACGATTCCGATCAGCGGTACGGGTTCTGCCGGCATGGAAGCGAGCCTGGCGAATGTGGTAGAGCCAGGTGACGTGGTTTTGGTTGGCGTTATCGGTTATTTTGGTCAAAGGCTCGCCGATATGGCGGGACGGCTGCGGGCTGACACACGCCTCATAGAAAAAGAGTGGGGTCAAGCCTTCAATTTGGATGAGTTAAGGGCCGGTCTTGAAGAACACCGCCCGGTAGTTTTGGCTCTCGTCCATGGCGAAACCTCAAGCGGTGTCTGCCAGCCTATGGATGGAATTGGCGATCTTTGTCGTGAATATAATTGTTTACTCTTAGTTGATACCGTTGCCAGCTTGGGAGGTGTTCCCTTCATGACGGACGCCTGGAAAGCTGACGTCGTCTATACAGGCTCTCAAAAGTGCATAAGCTGTCCGCCGGGTTTAGCACCGGTGACTCTCGGCCCTCGTGCGGTCGACAAACTCAATGTCCGGCAGACAAAAGTAGCAAACTGGTACCTGGACCTATCCCAATTGATGAGTTACTGGGGTGGCCCACGTGTATATCACCATACCGCTCCAATTAATTTGAATTATGCGCTCCGTGAAGCGCTGAGAATAATTGCCGAGGAAGGTTTAGATGAGCGCTGGGTGAGACATCAATCCATGGCCGAACTTCTATGGGACGGGCTCGCGCAGATAGGTCTAGAATGTCACGTTCCAAAAGAGCTACGCCTCGCCAGCCTTACCACTGTAAAAGTGCCAGATGGCGTCGACGCGAAGGAAGTCGCCTCAGAACTGCTGAACAACTATAACATTGAGATAGCTGGTGGATTTGGACCGCTGGCAGGTAAGGTTTGGCGAGTCGGCTTGATGGGATTTAATAGTCGTCGAGAGAATGTGGCTTTGCTGTTAGAGGCGCTCAATCAAATCTTAAATTAGACGGCAGACAATATTTTAGGCCGTCTCTCTTTAAATGGGTTATTCTTATTATCGATTAGTGTTAGGTCCGGATGGCTCAGATCGCAAATCAGGTTGAATGATTAGTCGTGGCTACGCTGGATGGAGTAATTATCGCTGGAACGTAATCAATATATGCGATTTGATCTTAGGAATGTTGGAAACCTGCTATTGGTCATGGGGGTTTTAGCCTGGGTGCCCTTCCTATATTTAATCGCGATTGGCCAAGAGCCGCCGATTTACCCTTTTCTAATCGTTCACCTGACAGGCGTGATAGGCGGCTCGCGAATTCGAGCCCGCTACAATCCGGCTGGCGAGACGAAAAAACCCAAAAGATTTGTCATCGGCCGTATTATGATTTTATTGGGGGTCTTAGCCTGGGCTCCTTACCTTTATCAAACTGAAGTTCTCGAACAATCGGTTGAGATTAGCCCATATCTGGCCATGCACCTAACAGGTGTATTGGGAGGTATTATCCTCTTACTGAGTGTCCCATTGCTTCGTTATTATAAGCAATCCCGTTTCAACGATCGTGCCTCAACCCTCTAATTAAGCAGGTAGTTGATGGAGAAAGCTAAAAAATTCTAGCTGAGAAAGAAGGGAAGAGCACCCTTCCCTTTACGACTCATCTTCCCCATTATTCTCGATAGGCATAATAGTTCCTGAATCTCGTTCTACTATCAAAGCCTCAGTTTGACCATGAGTTAACTCGCGTAATGCAGTCTGGAATACAGCAAAATTATCTTCGCGAAATCGAATGACCATCGTGATATCTGCTGCAAAAACCTCATCAAGGATTTGACCGCCATATTCTTGAACCAATATGCGAAGTTGTTCGAACAGACTATATTGGATGGCGATCATGACAGTAATCGTGGGAACTTTTACAGCCTTTGGAACAGTTTGCAATACTTCCCGTACAGCATCGCCGTAAGCCCGCACCAAACCACCTGTGCCTAATTTCGTGCCACCAAAATAACGAGTAACGACGACGGCGGCATCGCCAAGTCCACTGCCTTTTAAGACCGCCAAAGCAGGCCGGCCGGCCGTACCCGATGGTTCGCCATCATCGCTACAATGAGCGGTGACTGAGGCGCCATGACCAATGATATAGGCAGGCACATTGTGTGACGCGTCATCAAACTCCGCCTTGATCCTCTCGATGAATGATCGTGCTTCTTCAACGCTTTTCACGGGTGCGAGCGTGGCGATAAATCGCGAGTTAGCTACCCGTAATTCGACACGCGTTTCTCTTGCAGGGACAAGTTGAGCCGTAGCCATAATTAGATTGTAGTCTCGCTCATCTGCCTCGACCACCCATATGAAGGGTTAGGCAATCGTTAGATATTTTGTTAGTCTGATTCCGGGTAGACTAAAATCAAACCACTAACTCAGCACCAGGTAGGCATCAGATGTCGACCAAATGTTTATGCAATAATCTGATCTGGTTTTAGATCATTCTTGTTTCAATTTTTTCGCCCAAATAATGCCGAAGAAGCGGTTTCAGTCATGAAGAATCACTTTTTATTAACAATTATTTTCCTGATTGGTGGAATCGTCGCTGGTTGCACCTCAGAACCCAGTTCGCCCCTTATCCCGCAGAGCACCCCAATCGAAACAAAGATCATTGCCGGCGATGTAGCGACTGTCAAGGTGTCTACACCCTTCGCGACAGAGACAAAGGTGGTTATTGTTGAGGTGCCAACGAACACCATTCAGCCAACACCTAGCTTGACAAATACGCCTGAGCCGACTGCCCCGCCCAATACGGCAACGCCCACCCCTGAACCTGATTATCCCGTATACGACGGTCGCCAAATCAGTCCAAGCAATAGCGGTGTCCAGATCCATCTTCATAGAGAAGATCTGGACCAGATTTTTTCAAAGCTAGAGTTGCTCGGTGTTGGGTGGGTTAAAGTGCAGGTTTCGTGGAAGTTATATGAGCCAACACCCAATGGTTATGATGATTTCCGTTTTAACGAATTAGATCGGCTTATTTCGGAAGCCGATGCGAGAGATATCAACGTTCTGTTGAGCGTGGCAAAAGCGCCGGAATGGAGCCGCCCGACAACAGAACTTGATGGTCCCCCATCAGATTTCCAACTATATGAAAGATTTATGCACACCCTGGCTAATCGTTACGGTAACAGAGTTGCTGCATACGAATTATGGAACGAGCCAAACTTGAATCGTGAATGGAATGGAGCACCTCTAAACGCTGCTGATCTGGTACAACTTATCAAATTTGGAGCAGCCGGAGTTCGGGCAGTTGATAATGAAGCGATTCTAATCAGTAGCGCCCCTGCTACCACAGGTATTAATGATGGCGTGACGGCAATTGACGATCGCGTTTTTCTGAGTCAAATGGTGGCAGCTGGCGTTGTCGAGGTTGTCGATGCCATAGGAGCCCATCC
>JBFFVR010000078.1:0-6861 GCA_041570685.1 Promineifilaceae bacterium (SeqCode) | reverse complement strand
TTAAATATATCTTCATGATGGTGACCATTTTAGCCCAGGCTGTGGGGCTTCGCGAATAGTATCCGGATTAATAGAAATATCTTAGTAATAGCCATAAAGCTATGAGAAAATCGATTAAAGATTATAATTGCCGGCTCACAAGATATCGGTGATGGACCGCCATAGTTTAAAAGATTGCGCGGCAAAGATCGAGCGGAGTATAGTAGCATCGTTCAATTCCCAACTAATATCACGCTATCACATCTCTACCAGGAACAGGACGCCTATCATTAGACGATTTTCAACATTCAAACAAGACCTGATTAAGGTATTTTTTCTGAGTGTATTGACACTCAGCGGACTACTATTGGTATCTTGCAACGGGAACAATCCTCTCGTTCTGCCAACAGATACGCCGTTACCCCCGACGCCAACAGCCGCTCCCTCCGCCACCCCAACACCAGCTCCCAGTACGCTTGCTGGCTTCGATTCATTCATTCAAGAGATCGAAAATCTGAAGCCTGGCGAACGTCAGGAAATCGTCAACCCGTTCATGGCTCAAATCACACAAGCGCCACTGACGTCGGACACCCGGGCCGTATTTTTATGGCGCGGCGCCGCTCATACAGTTCATGTTGTTGGAGATATGAACAATTGGAATCTCGTCGATGCGTCTATGCTAACTCGTATCGAAGGCACAGATCTTTGGTATTTAATTTCCGAATATGAGAGTGACGCCCGACTGGAATATCAGGTTGTTATCGACAATGAAAATTGGCAACTCGATCCCCTCAATCCCAACTCTATGAACAGTCCAACGGGACCCAACTCGATATTATCAATGCCCAGATATGAGATACCACCGGAGTTACTTCCGATATCAACAGCACCCCAAGGAACAATCGATACACATACCTTAGACAGCCAATCGTTAAATCAGACGCGGACTATCTTTATCTATGAACCAGCGGGACAGTTGGTTGGGCAGAAATTACCGGTTGTTATTTTCAATAATGGCAGTGAATACTTGAATCTTATCAATGCTTCCATGATTCTTGACCAACTGATAGCCCAGCGATTAGTGCCACCGATGGTTGCTGTTTTTGTTCCCGCTATTAATGCTGGTCAGGACTATGGACTAAACGACGCTTACGTGAAGTTTTTGGCTGATGAACTCACCCCATTCGTTCAAGAGAACTTCGACACCAGCTTAACGCCAGAATCAACTGCAATTTTGGGCCTCGCAGACGGCGCTCGGGCAGCGGTTCATGCTGCCGTATCTCGTCCCGATGTTTTCGGTCTCGTCGGTAGCCAATCAGGCACCTTTACGGCAGACGATATCGCTTTTATCAGAGAAATCAGTCGATTAGAGGCTGGAAGCATCACAACAAATCCTTCCCTGAATTATTTCATTGTTGGCACATATGAAACGGCAATTGTTAATGATGGCCTTCAAGCCAATAATCTAGAAGCTAACAGGCAAATGGCAGCTGTTCTTGAAGAAGCTGGTTTCGGAATCAAGCTATTGGAACGACCCGAAGGTCATAGCTGGAGCTTTTGGCAGGGAACGCTAGGGCAAATTCTGAGACAGCTACTTAACTGAATTCGGTCAACTGCTTGCTAGTAAACAAAGCAGCAAGACCTGCATATGTTAGGCCGTTATTAATATTGGCGAGCGGACGCTCGAATGCGGGAGGAGTCACATGGCGCGTAAAATAGCTCCCATCGCTAATTGATTAAATTGTGTTGCTAAAGCGATCTTCGCTACGTTTGCGGAACACAAGCTTAACCGGTGTACCGGGAAAAGGATAATATTCTCGGATCCGATTTTCTAAATAGCGTTGGTAACTGAAGTGCACCCAGTCAGGTCTGTTAACAAAAAACACGATGGTCGGTGGATCAATTGAAGCTTGCGTTGCGTACATAAATTTTACTCGAACACCGCCTTTCTGGGGTGGTGGATGGCGCGAAATCGCGTCCCGCATGAGCCGGTTCAATTGGGAGGTTGGAATACGGGTAAATCGCGCTTCATAAACTTCAAGTACTTTCGGCAGCACCTTGTCAACCCGTTGGCCAGATTTTGCAGAAATGAAGATGAGGGGGGCATAGGGTAAGAAATTTAATGCTTGGCGAATTTCATCTGTATATTGATTAATCGTATAGGTGTCTTTCTCCACAGCGTCCCATTTGTTAATAAGAACGATTACACTGGCCATTTCTTCAACCAGTAATCCGGCAATATGGGAATCTTGAGCCGTAATACCTTCTATCGAATCGATCAACAATAGGGCGACGTCTGCTCGTTGTAATGCTTTGATAGCTCTTAAGACGCTATATTTTTCCACGCCGGGATCGATTCTCCCTCTGCGGCGAATACCGGCTGTATCGATAAGCGTTATTTCCTGATCATCCCATGCCAGTTTCGTATCAATTGCATCGCGGGTTGTTCCTGCAATTGGGCTGACGATCGCCCTTTCTTCCCCTAACATTTTGTTCAACAAAGTTGATTTACCGGTATTCGGACGGCCGAGGATGGCTACCCGGATCGATTCATCTTCTATCTCTTCTTCGACTGGAGGGATTGCCTCAACAATGGCATCGAGAAGTTCCCCTGTTCCAGTTCCATGAAGAGCCGATATTGGATAGACTTCACCTAAAGCCAATTCATAAAACTCAAACGCTTGATCTTTGAAACGACTGGATTCCAGTTTATTGGCCGCGACGATTACGGGCTTTTCAGCTCGGCGCAGAATGTCGGCCACTTCACGATCCGCAGCGGTTACGCCGGATAGGCCATCTACCACCTGAACAATAACTTCAGCGTCTTGGATGGCGACTTCAGCTTGTTGGCGAATCAGAGGCAAAAAACGTTCCGAATCTTCCGAAAGAGGGTTCGTGTTCCGCCCTTCTGTTACTTCAAGCCCCCCCGTATCAACCAGAAGGAAGGAGGTTCCGCTCCACTCCGCTTCGGCATAAAGGCGATCCCTGGTAGTGCCTGGTATATCGGATACAACTGCCAACCGGCGGCCGAGAATGCGATTGAACAAGGTTGACTTGCCGACATTGGGTCGGCCGACCAGTGCGACAAGAGATTTTTGATTCACTAATGGACATTCCTACGATGATCAGCATAGGCAACTTCAGGCAGCATAGCAACTATCAAAGCTGTCTGTCCAGAGATCGATTCATTATCGGAGACAGCTGTAAATTCTATTAACTGTGACATCAACTCAGGTTCCAGAATTAGCGCGGCTGTTTCTAGCTCTTCAGTCGCTGTTACAACACCAGAAATAATGACTGTTATCTGAGCTGGTTGTGTTGAACGGACTTCTAACTCATCTGTTGACAAGGATACAAATGGTTCCAACACGTGAGTGCCGGTGATGAGATTGAGCAGGTCAACTGTAACCCGCACATCTTCATCGGATAACGAATCCAGAACCGGCAAGGGTCCAAACAAGAAAACGCGAACCTCTTCTGGATCGAGTGTTGCTTCCAGGCCTTCGCCCAATGCCCGAACTTCGACCGGACGTTGCACAACACCGCTCGATAAGATAGGTTCGACTTCAACAGTCACGACAATTGGCTGAATATCAACCAATCTAACCCCATCTGGTAGATCGAGCGCCACTTGCTGGGAAGTCGTTTCGTCGAGCCCAGAAATGTCAATCGGTTCAGTTTGCACCCGCAATCCATCGAGTGTTGCCGGGGCCCCTGTTACCTGAACACTGCTTGGTTCTACCTTAACATCCAAGAGACGATAGCCAGGCGCCGGCTCCCCAACCCAATTCACCGTAATCGGTTTTTCAGCGAAGCCGGCCAATTCTTCCACCGGAATGATGACTTCCACCTCATTCGGTTCGATATCCAGCCCAACGACGCTAGCTATATTGCCATCCACATCGTAAAAGTTGGGACGACGCAATTCCGAAATATTCTCCCGAGCTTCGTCTACAAAGACCACCACCCGGCCTTCTTCTAACTGGTCGACTCGAGGTGCCGGACCGGTAATCAAAATGTTGGCTGGTTCAACACGGGCATCACCGATACTATGGCCTCGGGAAACTTCACCTCTTATCTGGAGAGTGACGGGAATTTCTCGGGTAACTATCTGCTCGATGCGAATTGTAGCCGATTCTGGAAATCGGGAGACTATTTCAATTTGTTCGTTACTGCCCGTGATTTCGATTGGTAAGGTAGCCTCGCCGTAGGCCACGTCGCTGACATCAATGACGGCTAAGATGTCACTTGGCACAATGGTCTCAAGAGCGGAATTAGGACCCTGGATAGTGACCAAAACCGACTCAGGCGGACGGGTAACCAGATCGGCGTCAACCGGCAGACCTGTTACCTCTACAGGTACTTCAATGGTGCGACTTACCAGAGGGTCGCCCGCCCTTACCGCGGTGGCCCATATGATCACAGCCAGTACGAAAGCCAACAAAAGAGTGGTCAAATTGGAAAATAATGATCGCATTAGTGACATGGTTAATTACGGGCGTCAGATATCAGCCGGGTTGGCTCTCTAGCCGGCCCTCAATAGCGGCCGTTTGATCCTGCATGAAAGCATTCAAAATCGCATCTAGGCGAGAGGGATCCTGACCTCGAAGTATGCGACCATTATGGGCAATTGAAATCTGTCCTGTCTCCTCTGAAACGACGACGATAATAGCATCGCTTACTTCACTGATGCCTAATGCAGCTCGATGCCGGAGTCCCATTTGGCGATCTGACAAGCTACGGGTTGATAGAGGAAGAACGCAGGCTGCAGCCGCTATCTGCTCTCCTCGGATGATCACGGCACCATCATGCAACTCCGTATGCTTGTTGAATATGGTTACCAATAACTCAGGTGAAGGGTAGGCATTTAAGGCGATTCCGGTGTCAACGTACTCCTGTAAGCCAGTATCCTGCTCCAGTACGATTAACGCACCTTCGCGCCGGCGGGCTAATTGCCGGCAGGCATCACTAACAATACCCAACACCTCTGATTCAGACTCGCGCCGGAAAATCCGAAAGTAACGTCCTGCCCGTCCAAGTTGTTCCAAGGCACGCCGCAATTCGGGTTGGAAAATTATTGGGACAGCAACCAATAGGGCCGGAAAAATAGCGGTGATTATCCAGCGTGATGCCGTTAAATCAATTACCGTAACAGATATTAAACCAAGTACGATTACCAGTATTATTACGCCCCGCAACAACTGGACTGCCCGTGTACCTCGAATCAGCTGAAAGACACCGTAAATCGCTAATGTGACAAGCAATATGTCGATTAGATGATTAATTGGGCGTTCGCTGAATCGACCCAGAAAATACGATATCTGTTCCAAGGCTAATCCTGTTTACTTTCCTCGGTGAACGTAAGGAGAGCGAGATAGCAAGAATCTTTGTGGTGTAAATGGCTCCTTAGCATCGTATCAGCAATTACTTCGAGATGGACTGCATAGAAAATGCATTTTCACCATCAAGTCATCTTATTTGATCGCACTCTGTTGCAATCTTTGAAGCAATAGCCTATAGCTTGCTGCGTTAGGCGGATCCAATTGTAGGATCTGATTAATGGTTATAGCGGCATTTCTAGTTTGACCGGCATCCAGCTGAGCTTCACCCACTTTATCCAGAATGGCAATGGCATCTTGATTCCGGCCTTGATGGACATAGAGTCGACTAAGCCGATCGACTAAGCCCATGTCCAGTGGTCTCTGATCGATCAGTTCTTCCAGAATTCCGGTAACTTTTTCGACCTGTCCTTTCCGAACCAATTGGATCAGCAAATTGTCTAATTGAGCCAATGCCGCATCTGGCTGGCCAACTTTATAGTATAGGTCAATAAGCGTTAATGATATCGACTCATCTTCTGGATTGATATCATGAATCTCTCTATAGGCTGCTAGCGCCCTTTTCCAATCCAGACGTTGCATATCGATGTCAGCGATCCGCTGTAGGAGAACCGAGCGCCAATTTCCATCGGGTGAGGCATTAGGAATAAGTTGAAACGCTTCCAAGTACGTTTCGCGTGCTTTTTCCATCTCTGCCAGGTTGTAATACGCCTCCCCTAAAACCATATAATGCTCCAAAGCCTGATCGGTGAAACCTTGTTGAACTAAGATACTAATGAGCCCAGATCTATTCGACAGTTCCATCGGTAAGAGCTCAACGGCTCGTTCATAGTTTTCGATGGCACCGTTGATATCGCCACGAACTTGATAGGTATCGCCTATAGTTAGAAACTTCGTAACCGCGATTTGGTTACGCTCTTGTTTGGCCATGATCTCAGCCAGCTGAATGTGCCCTGCAAGATAATAGGGTGAAAGTTGAATGGCTCGGTAGGCCTCTTCAACCGCACTATCATATTTTTCCTCTTGGGCATAGGTTTGGCTTAGGTGTAGCGATTCAAGCACTTGCAAAGAACCGGCCGCCAGAATGTCGCCCAGAATCAATATATGGCCATCGGAAGAAAGCCGATTCAATCTATGGCGGGCTCGGGCTACCTCATCTTGCCAATAGCTTCCTCCTAATAATCCTTTAAGACTACTGACAAATGTAGCAACTTCTTCTGGTTCTGCCTCATAACTCATCAACTGAGTCAGCCGGTCATACATTTCGCTGACGCGAAGCGCCTGCTCCGAACCAACAGTTTTCAAATCAATGAACTTTAGGGCAGTCACAAAATGTTCAGTTGCTCTTACCTTGTCGCCTCGCAACTCATAGACTTCAGCCATAGCGTAATGCCCGGCCGAACGGTAATTTTGGTCTTCGACGCTAGCAGCGAGTTCTTGAAGTGCCAGTTTCGGTCGCTTTGCCTGCAAATAAAGCAAGCCTAAACAATAATGAGCGGCCAAACTATTGACTCCCCCTTTTATCGCTCTATCAAAACAGTCT
>JBFFVR010000077.1:0-6902 GCA_041570685.1 Promineifilaceae bacterium (SeqCode) | reverse complement strand
GCTGATGACCGGGTCGTAGTTACCCTGATTCTTGTAGCTTTGGTCGCCGCAGCTTGACAGCCTAATAACAGCATGGAGAGAATGAAGAGTCCGAAAATGCTGGTTTGTATTTGAATCCGGCCGAAGAAAGAAGCGTTCATGGAATACAGGGGGCTTCTTGACTTGTCGAAAGATACTCGAATAGCGTCAAATTATCATTCTTGAGTTGGGTTGCTAGTTCTGTTCCTATGTATCGATAATGCCACGGTTCGTAGAAAAAGCCTGTCATCTCAAAGGTCTCTCGAGGATAGCTGAGTGTAAACCCATATTCATGGGCATTTTCAAGTAACCATTGCCCTTCGCTAGTCTTATAGAAGTATGTGTGAAATTGAATATCCTCTACGCCTACGATTTCAGGTAGTTCGGGGGAACCAAAGTCAAATGTAGTTCCTAGTTGATGCTCGCTATGGCCTGGGGGAGCGCTGATAATGGCTGCCGTTTCCGGAACTTCATTTTGCCATTTTGACCAAGCGATAGCTTGTGCTGAATATCCTCGATAACCAGAAATAATTTGAGGATATAATCCATCTGCGATCATGTCATCGATTAGTTTTTGCAGTGGTTCCATGGTTATCCTCCTCGCCCGAGTTGGATATCCCAATGTCACTGTCTGCGGTAGATAATCAGATATATCTACCAGGTCGTAAGGCACAAAATCACGAGATAGGCCGTAATCACGAGTAACTAAGGTCAGCAAATCATCCCCAGGATTCCTCTGGTTGCAGACACCGATCGGCGTCGGTGATGGCGTGGGCTTATCAGTAGTAGTAGATGAGGGCGTTAGACTACTGGTCATTGTCGGTAGTGGAGTGACGGTTGGTGGCTGAATATCACTTGTTAGGACTGGTGTGGCGTTTGAATTCGATTCTGATTTGGGTGCCGTCTCAACGATGACGATGGAAGCAGCTATCTGTGAACCACCGTCTTTTCCACTATCTATCTGGCACGAAACAAGAACGTTAGCGACAATGAGGATAATCGCAATAGCAACGAACCTTGAAATTTGACTTGGAGAAATTGTTGTCATCGCTGTATGTTGATTAACCAGTCTGTGCTTCTAATGAAAAAAGGAAATTGTTTCATCCAGCCCAAGGGCCATGAATTTTACTCGGCTGGTCTTTAACTTGCCATAATTCCCGAAATGGAATACGTTGTGAGTAATCTGGAATGTCCAATAAGTGCCAGTGTAATTCTAAAACTGTGGCCAGGGAATCGCCATTCGTAAGCCCGACTTGACTCCAAAATAACCCCGTTTCATCCTGATAGGGAAAGGGTTTAGTAATTGTGTAACCAAGGCGCTCAACCGCATCAATAGACCTGGATAATTGGTTGTAATCAACTAGCAAATCGATATCGAGCATGGGCCTCATGGCCGGATCGGAGTAGATTGTTTGTATCAAGGAGGCACCCTTTAGCAGGATATTTTTCACACCGACCCCATCCAGCGCATCGATTATTAAATCAATATCTTTCGATGTAAGTAAATTTTGTGTTGCCGATGAAATGTACATTTTGTGCAAATTCTCACCCACTTCCGGGCTTGGACCGATTTTTAGATTGCGAACTGTGATATAGAGCAAGGGCGCCAAACCAAATGAAGCCGCTTCGTCCGTTAGTATCTTCCAACTGATTTCGTCGAGCTCCAATAGATCAGACAGATTGTCACCATTCGCGGAAGAATAGTTAGTGGTGATAATTTTGCGAAGGATATTTGATGGCTTAATTTGCGGCATCGTTCGGTGGATGTCCCCAACCCCCACCACCTGGTGTTTCAAGGCGCAACCGATCTCCTGGAAGGACTCGAAAGGTTGTTTTTCCGGGAAGCTCTTCCGAACGGCCTTCTCGAATCAAGATGCTTCGCCCCGGCTGACCGGATTGACCACCAAACAAGCCATATGGTTGCAACACTCGCCTTTCACCAAGGACAGTGACAGTTGTTAGCGAAGAGAATTCTATCGTTCGTATCAGCCCGTCGCCCCCCATTCGTTCTCCAGATCCACCTGATCCCTCTCTCAAAGAATATTCCACGACTCGTAGTGGAAAGGCATACTCCAGGGACTCAATTGGGGTATTTCTTGTGTTGCTCATATGAGCATGCATTCCACTGCCACCGTTCTGGCTAGGTCCTGCGCCAATTCCCCCACCAATTGTCTCGTAATATGCAAATTGAGGGTCACGGACAACCGAGCTGCCAAATGACGATGCTTTTTTGTCAGCACCATCGATTGAACCAAAGGTCAGGTTGTTCATCGTACCTTGACTCGCCGCTGGAATAATCTCTGGCAACGCATTTGAAAAGGCACCGAGAACGACATCGACTACCCTCTGAGATGTCTCTACATTTCCTGCTGCCACCGCATGTGGTCGTTCGGGATCTAGAAGTGAGCCTGGCGGGATTTTAATGGATAGTGGCTCAAATACACCGGCATTCATAGGTAATTCTGTTTCTAATAATTGCAACAAGATGCATCGTACGCAATAAGCTATGGCGGATTTGATAATAGCTGGGACAGCATTAAGGTTTCCTGGGACAGCTTTATCGGTTTCCGTGAAATCAAAGATCAGATGATCTTGCTGAATAGTCAAGGTTAATTGAATCTTTACTGGTGACTCTGACTGACCATCATTGTCAAGATTGTCGCTAAATTGATAGATGCCGTTTTGCATCATCGATATTCCAGCCTTTGTTATGCGGCAGGAGTATTCTATTAACGACTGGGCTTGCTCATTTATATGTTTAAGACCGTATTGTTTGATGATAGAGTCCAGACGAAGCAAGCCTACTTCGTTGGCCGCTAGTTGAGCAACCAGATCGCCTTCCCGTTCAGCAGGTGTGCGTACATTGCTTAGCAATAATTGCCATATTGATTTGTTAGGTCTTTGTGCCTCAACTATTTTAATGGGAGGGATGATAATGCCTTCCTGAAATATCTCCCGCGAGATCGGCATTGAACCAGGAGATATTCCACCGATATCCGCATGGTGAGCTCGACTCGCAACGAAAAAGTCTGGCTCGCTTCCTGATCCTGAAAAATATGGTGAAATTATCGTAATGTCTGGCAAGTGGGAACCGCCAAGAAAGGGATCATTAACGATAACTGCATCCCCTGGTTGAAATGGAGAGCAGCTTTCGATTGCTGCCTGAACTGTCGCAGGCATCGCCCCAAGGTGGACAGGTATATGAGCGGCCTGGGCCAAGAGTCGACCATCCGCCATAAAGACTGCACAACTGTAATCGAGCCGTTCTTTGATATTTGGACTAGAGGCAGTTCTACCTAGAGTGACTCCCATCTCGTCTGCTATGGACGAAAAAAGATGGCGAAAAATTGTAAGTGTAACCGCTTTCATTCCCCGAATACGGGCAAGTTACCCAAGGCGACGACATCAACCCATTCATCATTATTGCCTTCGGTGAATACGGCCGCCACCGCCGTGATATTACCTTGTGCTTCATCTACTATCAGGCGCATCCCCTCTAATGTGCTACCTGTGCTAACTACATCGTCGACTAACAAAACATCCTTATCTCTGACCAGCTCAAAGTCTTTTTCATCAAGATATAAGGTTTGTTTTCTGCCGGTGGTAATTGACACTGTTTCTGCGCTAATCGCATTGCCCATATAACTCTTGTACGACTTTCTAAGTACGATATATGGCAAACCCATCAGGGCACTCATCTCATAAATTAGAGGTATACTTTTAGCCTCGGCAGTAATGAGTACTTCTGCTGATCGATCTTTTAATTTTTCGGCGAGCGCCGTAGCCGCAGCCTTCACAACAAAAGTATCGCCCAACATGTTGAAAATTGCTATCTGAATTCCAGGTGCTACTTCAAACAACGGGAAATGCCTGGTTATTCCGGCAATTTCTACTTCAAATGTTTCTCTCTTAGCCATGAATATCAAGCTCCTTATTTGACTCAGCACTCGATAGATATCTTGACGATCGGTCTAGCCACCCGATATCTGGATCAGGTTCTCAAGCGCCTTGCTGTCTAATATCGTAAGCTGTCGACCTTCAACAAGCACCCAATTTGCCCGCCGAAATCTGCCTAACGCCTTATTGATGCTCACCCTAGTTGCTCCCGTCATCTCTGCTAGGTCCGTCTGAGTAAGTGATAAATCAATAATTATTGCGCCGTTTGTTTGTCGTCCATGTTGTTCGGCTAAAAGAAGTAAGGTGCGAGCCAGTCTTGCTGGCAAGTCCAAGAAAAAAATGTCGCTGATTTGATTATTCAAGTGTCGAATTCGCTTTGCAAGGGTATTTAGTACGTGTCTGGCAAATGCCGGGTTATTATCCAAATAGGTCAAGAAATCATCTCGATGCAGTGTCAAAGTCTCAGTTGATTCTATTGCTTCTGCGGTTGCCGACCGAGGTGAATCGTCAAGCAATGCCAACTCACCGAAAAAATCACCTTTGCCTAAAATTGCCAATACCGCTTCCTGGCCTTCGGCCGATGAATGCGAAATCTTCACTTTGCCTTGGGCGATTATATAAAGCAGACCAGCAGGATCGCCCAGGTGAAAAATAATTTGATCTTGGCCAAACCGACGAATGATGAGCCGTTCACTAAGCGTTCGCGCCTCAGCACTCGTAAGCCTGGCAAAAAACGGAACTTTTTTTAGGGCCTCAGCGGCCGGAAGCAATGCGCTGGTCATCCTTTCTCACTCCATTTTGATCGACCCAATTTCCAGGGCTTTGCGTCAGTCTCAGATGGAATCCTAGTATCAGAGTTTATATCGCCATTCTGAGTATATTCATCATACAGACGCTCTAAACCCGCTTGGATCTGAGATCTAACCCACTCCAATGGTAGATTGCCCAGCGGGAAATCATCCAAAAACATATTTGTTGTATACTGCAGTTCGCTCCGGCTGCCGTGATTTTCTATATGTGATTTAATAGTTGATTCTATACGCGACAGATAATCCCGAATCTTTCCGATAGAATCAGTTCCTTCTAACGAGCCACGGCCTGGAACGATAGTTAGCTCTTTATTGGCAAAAGATTGACCTAACTGAGTTAGACTCCTTATCCAATCTTCACAATACATCTCAGCGATAATAGGGTGCATGCCAGAAACAACGGTATCTCCGGTAAATATCACCTTGTTGTCGCCGGATTTGACCCAAGAACTTCCAGCCATTGGACCCGGCGTATGGTGGATATTTATGAAATTTGTATCTGATATGATTGACATCTGTTTACTGAAACTCAGCGATGGTCGGTCGACAGGTCCGCTCGTTAATTCTCTTCCTTGCTTATTTTCTCGTTGATACAGGCTATCCAACATTATTTGTGGATATCGTTTGTCATAAGAAAATATTAGATTTGAGACCTGTTGTTGCGTCACGATCGGTGCGTTTAGCCATCGTGTATTCAATATCCGATCCCCATTTCCGTCAGTCAAGATAATATATCTTATCGGTCGAGATTGAAGCCTTTCAATCCGCATTGCCCAATCACGGGCATCTTTTGGGTACGATGGAGCGTCGACGCAAACAACACCTAGTTCAGTTACAATAGCGCCGACGTTGACGCCCTCGTATTTAGTTTCGACAAATACGCCTTCTGCGATTTCTTCCATTATCTATTTTTCAGTCTACCGCCTTCAATTACACCAAGCTAAATATTGTTGCTGCTCAACCGCATAATTACCAGTAATTTGCCGGTATATCTATACCTATGTCCAACCATGCGTTGATTCTCGGCTTTCCGTTTTGTGACTTAATAGAAATCGCAAAATACCTTTCGTCTCAGCAATTTGCTCTATCAGGTTTCCAACCATCGCAGTTTAATAAGTTCTTCTGCATAATCCAAAGTCCTGACAAGATGCTCCTCATCCAAAGTTGGCCCGCCTCCCTGAGCTAATTTATCAGTACCACCACCATTGCCTGCACCCAAATGTGCAAATACCTGTTTTAGCAATTTGTTCATATCAATATCGATATCTTTTGAAGCTGCGAAAACAAAGACAGAATTATTTCCGGGCGTTGCTAACAAAGCTAAAGTATGTGGTTGTTGAACAAGTTTGCTGGCTAAACTTCTAATATTACCCGAATTTTCCTCTTTCACAGACTGTTTGACAAGCCTAAGATCCCTCACCCAATCGGCATTTTCTAGCAGTGAATTGGCCTCCAATGATAGTAGTTCATCAGACTGTTTTTTTATTCTCCGCCGATATCCCTTATTTTCGTTTTGTAATGATTCAACAACTCTATCAATTTCACCAATACCTGTTGTCAGACGTGACGATATCTTTTTTAGCTCACTATTCTTTTTTTGATAATCTACCAGTGCCCTTTGGCCACAAATAAATTCGATTCTCAGTTCTCTATTACGTCGTTCGGTGCCGATAACCTTGATTACACCAATTTCGCCACTTCGAGCAACATGCGTACCGCCACAAGCACATCTGTCGAAATCCACAATATCTACGATACGATACTTTGCGCCAATGGAATCTGGAACTTTGCGAAGATCCAAAGATCTTGCTTCCTCTGCAGACACTTCTCGACTGCGAATTGGACGATCTTCCCAAACGACTTGATTCGCCAATAATTCAACTTCGCTAATCGTTAAATTATTGAGGTTTGTAGCATCCAAATCGATGGTGCAGCTCTCCTTCCCTAGATGAAATCCTGTCGTATTAGCCCCACAGACATTAACGAAGGCGCGAGAAAGAATGTGTTGTCCAGAGTGCTGCTGCATGTGATCAAAGCGGCGTTCCCAATCGATAACGCCGATTACTTCACTAAGATTGATCTCCTCATCAAGTAAATGGACAATCTTGCCGTCAGAATCCCGGATAAATACGTCAATTACCGAAACATCATTAAACTTCCCCAGATCATGCGGTTGTC
>JBFFVR010000076.1:0-6963 GCA_041570685.1 Promineifilaceae bacterium (SeqCode) | reverse complement strand
GGGTCTCCTAGCACTAAGTCTCGCCTTATTAGACAGCAGCGATGTCCAGAGCGTTAGTACACTAGCGGAATTATCAGGTGAATCCAAACCATCTTCTGTTCCCCTATATATCATCGCTTTCGTTTGTTTTTTCCTTTTCTATCTTGTAGAAAGCGGTTTGAGTCAGCGTTCAAAAAGGTGGTCAAGGTTTCTACCTCAAAATACACCTCCGCTGGTCGATCCGCGACTCTTGCGCAGACCGAACTTTAAACCGGCGATTACCGTGAATTTTCTTGTTGGGGCTGTGTTAATTATTGCGATGGTGAATGTTCCCTTATTGATCAATATTCTCGAATCCGATGTGCAGACTGCTGCCTTGACTAGTGGCTTTGTTTTAAGTGCAATGACCTTATCGATGGCGATCATGGCCTACGTTGGCGGCAGGTTGACCGAACGTTGGAGTTATCGGCCGGTCACAATAATTGGATTATTGGCTTGTACTATGGGATTCGCCTTGATGGGATTGACTTGGGCTGTTGACACCCAGGCTGTTCAGATGGCTTGGCAACTGGCTATTCTTGGCATTGGTTTTGGCTTAGTGACAGCGCCGGTTGGCGCGGCGGTGATCAATGCAGCTCCTGAAGATCAGCGAGGAATCGCAGCAAGCCTCGTTATCGTATTTAGACTGATTGGAATGAGCGTCGGATTATCTGGTTTAACCGCTTGGGGATTAAACCGCTTCGGCGCCCTGCGAGAAGCTGTTGAACTCCCCCCCATTACAGATCCGGGCTTTCAGGATGCCTTATTAACCAGTATCACCACTTCCACGGTTACAATTCTAACGGAGACATTTCTGATCTCGGCATTCATTATTTTGCTTGCTATTGCCGCGGCCTGGTTGTTACGCGCCGACCCAGCAGAGTCATCCAGCGCCAAAGATGATCCGGAAAACCTCCCCGACTCCTACTGATGCTTACTCCAGCTAGGTAGATAAATCTATTTTTCCTTCAGCTTAATATGAAGTTCATCCAGCTGGTGCTCGGCAACCGTGGAAGGCGAATCTGACATCAAGTCCAAGGCGTTTTGACTCTTTGGGAATGCTATGACTTCGCGAATATTCGGCTCATCAGCCATCAACATGACCAGGCGATCAATTCCTGGAGCGATTCCTCCATGCGGAGGCGTACCGTACTCAAATGCATCCAATAGATGGCCAAATTGAGCGCGAGCCTCCTCCATTGTGAAACCAATCAGATTCATGATTTTTTGTTGCAGCTCTCTTTCATGAATTCGAATGCTACCTCCGCCAACTTCATATCCATTACATACAAGATCGTACTGTTCGCTTATAACTTCGTTGGGAGCAGAATCTAGCAGAGTTATATCTTCACGTTTAGGAGCGGTGAACATATGATGGCTCGGAAGGTAATGACCATCCTCCATATTAGACTCAAATAGAGGAAAATCAACTATCCAAACAAAGGAGAGTTTGGGAATACTTTTGTAACCTAACCGATGGCCCATTTCATCCCGCAACGTTCCCAGTACTTTGTGCACGATTTCTGGCTCATCGCTGGCGAACAATAATAAGTCACCTGGTTCGGCGCTGGTCTTTTCCATGATTTCGATCAGCTGGCCAACTTCGAAGAACTTGGTGATAAAGCCCCGGATTTCTTCTGTCTGTTTGTCAACAGCCATCCAGGCTAATCCTTTCGCGCCTGTTTCTTTGGCGATATCTTCTAAGTTCTCGATTTCCTTGCGACTGTAACTCGCGCCGCCGGGCACGCAGATTGCCTTGACTGGTCTGCCAGCAGCAACATTCTCGCTAAAAACCCGAAAAGCACTTTTTCCAGCGACCTCAGAGAGATCTACTAATTCCATGCCAAATCGCATATCCGGCCGATCAGTTCCAAAACGTTCCATCGATTCTGAATAACTGAGGCGCGGAAAATCCTCATTGGCTAACGGCACGTAACTCGCTGTCTTAACCATGCCTATCATAAGGCCTTCTATAAGTTCTAGAATGTCATCGCGCTCTACAAAGCTCATCTCCAAATCGAGTTGAGTGAATTCTGTTTGCCGGTCAGCACGTTGATCCTCATCGCGAAAACATCGGGCTATTTGATAATAGCGGTCGAATCCAGCCACCATTAATAGCTGTTTTAACTGTTGTGGGCTTTGAGGTAAAGCGTAAAATTTTCCTGGATGGACACGGCTTGGAACCAGATAATCCCGAGCTCCTTCGGGCGTGCTTTTGAAAAGGATCGGCGTCTCTATTTCCAGAAAACCTCGTTCATCTAAATAGTCGCGAATATACTTGACTGCCTTATGGCGAATTGACATGTTTCGCTGCAATCTCGGACGTCGAAGATCGAGATAACGATATTTTAGACGCAAGCTCTCATCGACCGACTCATCCCGTTCGATCGGAATTGGCGGCGTCAGGGCGGTATTTAGAATGTGAATCTCGTCAGCTAAAACCTCGATGCTGCCTGTTGCCATTTCGGGATTTTCCTGCCCCTCCGGCCGTCGAGAAATAACTCCTCTGACTTGCAGGACGAATTCTGATCTGGCGCTGTCGGCCACTGCGAATGCTTGTTCAGATAATCCGGAGTTGGCTACTACCTGCGTCTTGCCATCTCTATCACGCAAATCGAGAAAGATAACACCACCCATATCTCTTCGTCGGTTGACCCATCCGGCAAGCGTTACATTCTGTCCAATGTGCGCTTCAGTTAATTCACCACAGCTATGCGTTTTTAGCATCATTTCTCCTAACGATGGGTGGTTAATAAAGCCTCTTAGCACGAAGCCGAGAAGCAGCGACTCTACCATCTTAAACAGCCGGGATTGTATCTTGCCCAAATGTAAGTGACAAATGTCGCGCCGCCAGTAAAATGAATCGAATTCAAGTTAGATTTGATATTGTAGATAGCATATCCCTGAATTTATAAGAAAAAATTGATAAAAATTGACATCAGGTTTCTAAACTGTTAAAATCGGCTATATTATTTGAATAATACTCACTGTTTAATCCTTGAGTGCGAGGTACTTAATCGAATGATCACCTTAGAACAAACTGATTCGGTCCAATTGACAGCTGCAGCCAGGGAAATGGTGCAAAACCTGCTCACGCAGAAGAACGTACCTGACTACGGATTACGCATTTTCGTTTCAGGTGGTGGCTGCTCCGGTATGCAATACGGAATGGCGCTTGACGGCGATGCTGGCGAAAACGACCATGTGATAAATAGCGATGGAGTCAGAATATTTGTTGATTCCATCAGCATGATGTACCTCAGTGGTGCTGTGGTAGATTATGAAGATAGTCTGATGGGTGGCGGCTTTCGCATCGATAATCCGAATGCCGTTTCATCTTGTGGCTGTGGCCATTCATTCAAAACGTCGGGAGCCGCAACTGATAATGCAACCGGCTATAGCGGCGGTGGAGGCTGTGCCTGCGGCTAAGCGCACAAACTAATTAAAGCCATTTTGCGGGGCGTCTCTTATGAAAGGTGACGTCCCGCTTTGTGTGTAAGGGTTATGTCAACAAAATACTTCACTATAGAAGAAGCCAACGCGCTACTACCAGTATTGCAGCCCATGCTAGAAGAACTTCTGGTTCGAAGAGCCCATATCGTTGAATCACGCCAAAATATCATCGATTTGGTTGAATCAGGGCAAAGCGATATCGGTGGTCGGGCGGCATCTACAATGGTCCAAGATTTCATCAAGATCGAAAGTTTATCTGGAAAAATACGGTCTCACGGCTGTATTCTCAAGGATTTAAATAAAGGATTGATCGATTTCCTCTCGATTCAAGATGGTCGTGAAGTCTATTTGTGCTGGCAATTTGGCGAACCCAGGGTCGCATTTTTCCATGAACTTCATACTGGATTCGCCGGGCGTCAAAGTCTCAAACCAGGCTAAAAGACATCGCCGAAACCAACCCAGTAGCAAATTAGATAAATCAAATTAGGGTGGCTCTGTGCTTTCAAAGATTTGGCCTTTTTCCAGCAAACATGAACGAACGTCAGATGTGGTTTGGTTAGATTTGGGAGACTTGGGCGATCTCGTGAACCCAAATGGCCCACACGAACAGTGGCAGGATCATGGGCTAGGTCTCCTACGAACCATCATGCATCAAAACGAAATGTATACAGACATCTTGTCTACTCGGGCCGTTACCTCTTGGAAGGAACTCCGTCGCCAATTAACTGGATACAAGATTCTAATCATGAATGTTCGTAGCTACACATTTCCTGTAGCTTACCGATCTGCACAACTCTTTAAAGAAGTTAATCCCGACGGGCTAGTATTAACGGGTGGCATGCATGCCACGGTAGCGGTTGAGGAAATGTCGGCCGTTTCTGAAATCGACAAGATTTGTCAGGGTCCTGGCGAAAACGTGATTGTCGATCTGGTGAAGGATCCAGATTCTTTTCCGAGAGTTTTCATGGGAACGGGATCCAAGTCAATGGCAGAATGGCCGATGATAGACAGAAAATTGTGGCCAAAGCCTGCTAGCCGACACTTGAAAAAATCATTTAACTGGCCTCTGGAACCAGAGTGTGGTTGGGGACCTGCACCCGTGGTTACCTTACTTACCAGCCGGGTATGCCCATGGCAATGTGTTTTTTGTAATGAAAACTCATATATCCCCAACATGGGCCGGCGTCCAGTTGACATGGTCATCGACGAATTGAATTATTTAGATGAAACGGCCGGTCCTATAGGCTCCGTAGTCATTCACGATTCCATGTTCTTTCAAAATCCAAGCTGGTTGCGTGAATGGATTGACAAATATCCTCGCAGGGCGAATAAGACTTGGCCGTATTGGGCGGCGGCTCGTTCCGATACAGTTCGTCAATGGCCTGACCTTTTCGAAGCATTGGTGAGAGAAACGAATTGGGACACAATTTCCATCGGTTTCGAATCCGGGAGCGACCGGGTACTGCGAATCCTGAATAAAGAGTGCACCGAAGAAGACAATCTATTCGCAATCGAGCTGCTCAATAAGATTGGGGACGACATGGAACGCGAAGGTCGTAAACCCCCAGTCTTTTGGTCAAATATAATGTTAGGTATTCCAGGGGAAACGCGGCAAGATGCCTACAAAACGATGCGCATGTTAAAGACAATGCGTAGAGTTCTCCCATCAATTTCCTTCTACGCCCCTTATCCAGGTTCCGCGCTAGGGCATCAGCTAATTGCTGAAGGCCGGAGTTTAATGACCAAAGATAATTACCATCGGTTTCCTGACGATGAAAAATTAAAAGGTATTGACTATAAATTTTATCGCGACATGCTAGCAGGGCATTACGATGATGAGATCATGGCTGGTGTTGAAGCGGATCTTAAAAGTGGTGATGGGTCGTACATGGAGTCACTTACAAAGGCGTAGACATGAGCAGTTTTAGCAATCCCCATTACATCTACCTATTCGACTTAAAAAACGGAAAAAAGAAATTAGCCTATGGGCGATCACCCGAGGATGCCTTGACTATCCTAAGTTATCGTTTGACTGAACGTGAGATGGAAGAAATCATAAAAGATAGTCACACAAAAATATCTCAGAGGAAACTACAGGAGTATGTTCACCTGCTGGGATAGGAGTTAAGCATTTAGATAGATGTCACAGCAAAAGATACTCGAAGCTTTGGCGGCTGGCTATGTGTTAAAATCACACAGGGAAATGAGTGGCAAGAAGGAATTCATTATTCGGTATCCAGACGGTCAAACTGAGGTTGTAAATCCAAAGCTAGTTAAGCGACTCCGGGAAATGCAGTTAATTGATAGCAACAAGAAATTTCCGGTCTCTACATTTTGGCTGACAGATCGGGGTCATGAGATTACGAAAAGGCAAGTCGGATAAATCATAGCGTGGCAATTGATTTATTCTTGTACAGGATTGGGCGCGGTTAGTCTACTAACCGCGCCCTAGTGCTTTGCTATTTATTCGGTACCTGATTAGCAATTAGGATGCAAAATCACTACTAATTATCGACAGCTGGGATGCCAACCCAAACAGTTCAATATTTTTCTAATTGCCATTAATTTTACTAGCTACGTTGGCTTATCGGAACAAATTCTCGTTCATTGCTACCCTGGTATATTTGACGAGGTCGGGCGATAGCTTGCTCGCTATCTACGATCATCTCAGCCCACTGAGCTAACCATCCGACAGTTCTTGGAATCGCGAACATCACCGGAAACATGGTAACTGGTAGACCCATAGCCTGGTAAATTATTCCCGAATAAAAATCAACATTCGGATATAATTTCCTTTTGACAAAGTATTCATCTTCCAAGGCAATTCGTTCAAGTTCCAAGGCAACATCCAAGAGCGGATTGCGACCAGTCACTTCAAATACTTGATCCGCGATCTCTTTGATGATTTTTGCCCGGGGATCATAATTTTTGTATACGCGATGTCCAAAACCCATTAGCCGAAATTCACCAGCTTTCACTCGTTCGATGTAATCAGGGATGTTATTGACATCACCTATGGCGCTCAACATCCTGAGTACCGCTTCATTGGCACCTCCGTGAAGCGGTCCATAGAGAGCTGCTGCGGCACCAGCCATGGCGCTATATGGATCAACTCGCGAGCTACCCACGGCACGCATAGCATTTGTTCCACAATTTTGTTCATGGTCAGCATGCAAAATAAATAGGACATCAAGCGCTCGAACGAGTACTGGATCCGGTTCATAGGCGGGTTCTGCTCGCCGGAATACCATGTTCAGAAAATTTCCAGTATAGCTGAGTTCTGGATCTGGGTAGGCATAAGGGAAACCGCGCGAATGACGATAGGCGAAGGCTGCTAGAGTAGGCATTTTCGCGACCAGACGAGTCATTTGAAGCTGCCGTATCTCAGGATCATCAACTAGTTTCGCTTCGGGGTAAAAAGTTGAAAGGGCGGCTACAAGACTAATCAACATACCCATGGGATGAGCATCATACTGAAACCCATTCAGTAGT
>JBFFVR010000075.1:0-7025 GCA_041570685.1 Promineifilaceae bacterium (SeqCode) | reverse complement strand
CAGCAATTAAAGTCGAAATTCGATCCGGCGCCTATTACGACTCCGTCATCCTGATGCAACTTCAGAGCGCGCTGGATGGTATGCCCGGCATCATCGACACCGGGGTAGTTATGGGCACCGATGCCAACAAGGAACTACTCGAACAGAGCGACCTGTTAGCCCCAGAAATTCAGGATTCCGGGGTGGATGACATGGTGATAGTGATCAAAGCCGATGATGAAGCCTCCGCCCAGACCGCGCTGGAAGCCGTGGATGAACTGCTGGCCGCCAGGCGCAGCGGGGGCATTGAACAAGAATACCTGCCCAAGAGCCTGGAAACTGCCTTTGATATGATGCCCGAGGCGCAGTGGGTGCTCATTTCGGTGCCAGGTCGCTATGCAGCTGATGTGGCTAAATCAGCTCTCCGACTGAATCTAAATGTCTTTTTATTCAGCGATAATGTCTCTTTGTCAGATGAGCTAGAGCTAAAGAACGAGGCTAGAGATAAGGGTTTGCTAGTCATGGGACCGGACTGTGGTACAGCCATAATCGATGGCATCGGTCTTGGTTTCGCAAATCGAGTGAACAAAGGTCAGATTGGTATCGTTGGGGCTTCAGGAACTGGGTTGCAAGCTATAACCAGCGAAATCGCGAACAGGGGATACGGAATAACGCAAGCGATCGGTACGGGCGGACGTGATTTAAGCGGCGATATCGGAGCGCTTACGACTTTAAGCGGACTAAAAATGTTGGCTCAAGATAATGAAACCAAAGTTATCGTAATCGTTAGTAAACCGCCCGAACCGGAAGTTGCTATCAAGATATTGCAGGCGGCCAGGAGAACTGGTAAACCTGTAGTAGTAAATTTTATAGGATACTCACCCCCAGCTCGCCAATTAGGCAATCTTCATTTCGCCATCAATTTGACAGATGCAGGCCGCTTGGCGGTTGAAATTCAAAAAACGTCTGACTCAGATAGTTCAGATTCAACTGGGAAATCCCAAATTGCTGGTGGAAGTAGAGGATATATCAGGGGATTATTTTCTGGGGGAACTTTGGCTTATGAAGCAGTCATGGCCTTACGAACTTTTCTTTCCCCTTTGTATTCAAACGTTTCGGCCGATGGTGTCGAACCAATGCTAGATTTGTTCACCAGCCGTGGCCACGCAATTATAGATCTTGGAGAAGATGAATTTACCCAAGGACGATTGCATCCCATGATGGACAATGAATTGAGAATTCGACGCTTGTTTCAGGAAGCTCAAGATCCTGACATAACAACTATCTTATTCGATGTAGTTTTGGGTGAAGGCGCCCATATTGATCCCGTTAGTGAGTTAGCTCCCGCTATAGTCGAGGCACGTCAACTTGCGAGAGGTAACAATCGAGAGTTGGATGTGATAGCCATCGTAGTTGGAACAGAAGACGATCCTCAAGGAATTGAAAATCAAATTCAAGGCCTTAGGGCGGTCGGGGTTACAGTCTATACGGATACGATAGAAGCCGCCAATGATGTGGGCCAGAAATTAACATCAAACCACGCCAACAAATCTGATCCAAATTTAGACGAGATGTTTTCGGCCGCATTTTCCGGGATAAACGTTGGTTTGGAGATTTTTTATGATAGTTTGGTTGAGCAAGGGGCCGAAGTGATCCATGTTGATTGGCGACCTCCCGCTGGAGGAAATGAAAGTTTGATGTCTTTGTTAGCCAAGATGAAGTAGTCAAAGTTTTATTGATTCAGTCAAATCGAACATCGGGAATCAACGGATTGCTATGGAACAGGCTTGATAGCAAAAAGAGATAATATTCGTTTTGGAGAGAAAGAATATGAGCAAAATTGACCAGGCAAATGCCAAGGCAACGGATCGAATGATTGCCTCCAGACCTATGCTCGCTGGCGTGGCTACTGCTCGCGAGGTAATTCCGGGACTAACTGAAAACATGCTACTTCACGCTGGTCCTCCAATTGAGTGGGCACGTATGTCAGGTCCGCTGCGAGGTGCCGTTATTGGGGCCTTGATATTTGAGGGATTGGCGGTCGACGAACAAGCAGCGATATCTATGGCTGAATCAAGAGAAATTGAATTTTCTCCTTGCCATCATCACAAAACCGTCGGTCCAATGGCAGGTGTTACCTCCCCTTCGATGAAAGTTTATGTTCTTGAGGATGTTACTCACGGAACGAAAGCTTTTTCAAATCTAAATGAAGGCTATGGAAAAGTTTTGCGCTATGGTGCTTACAGCGAGGAAGTTATCGCCAAATTGCGGTGGATGAACGATGAGATGGGTCCATTGATTGGTGATGCGTTAGCTTCTGGTGATGGCATTGATATTAGAGCCCTATTGGCCGAAGCCCTTCATATGGGTGACGAAGGACACAATCGAAATAAAGCCGGCTCACTAATATTCACTAAGCAATTGGCCCCTCTAATTACCAAAGTAAGCCAAGATAGCTCGCTGGCATCTGAAGTGATAGCCTTTTTAGGTGACAACGCACTGAGCGTTCTCAATCCTGTTATGGCGGCGTGCACAGCTATGGCTGATGCAGCCCATGGAGTGGAGGGAAGCACCATCGTCACCGCGATGGCTCGAAATGGCACCGATTTCGGCATTCGGGTAAGCGGTTTAGAGGAGCGTTGGTTTACGGCTCCGGCAGGTATTCCGGATGGCCTCTATTTTCCAGGATTCACAAGTGAGGACGCTAATGCTGATATTGGGGACAGTACGATCACTGAGACGGCCGGTATAGGCGGATTTGCGATGGCAGCTGCCCCAGCAATTGTCACATTCGTTAGCGGTTCCCCTCAGGATGCCCTTAACGCAACACTAGAGATGTACGAAATCACAGCTGCCGAGCATAAGCTTTTTACGATACCCTATCTGGAGTTTCGGGGGTCGCCAACTGGTATAGATATTCGTAAGGTAGTCGAACTGGGCATAACACCTCGCATAAATACAGGAATCGCCCATAAGGAAGCAGGAATCGGCCAGGTGGGCGCAGGCCTTGTTAGACCACCAATGGCGATGTTTGAAGAAGCAATCGTTGCTTACGCGGAGAAGTACCTTAGTTAACTATTATTCTGGATAAGAATCTAAGAATTCTGAAAAATATTAGGTAAGGAAACGAATTCAAAAATGAAATTTATTGACCTAACAATCCCAATAGGAATCGGCACTCCCGCCTGGCCTACATATGAACCATTGCAAGTAAAGTATTTTAAACGCCTAGCGCCCAACGGGGCGAACGGCCAACTGCTTTCGCATAGTAATCATGTGGGCACCCATCTAGATGGCGAGATACACTTTTATACACCGGGCAAAGATATCGCCTCTCTTGACTTTGAGTTTTTAACCGGAGATGCGGCTATCGTCGATCTAAGCGATGTTTGTGGAGATTATGACATTTACACGCCTCAAATGATTGAAGATAGAGTGGAGGTAAGGAATGGCGATATTCTAATCATCCATACTGGCTACCATCATTTTGGTTGGGATCAACCCTATGGAAACGAAGTTCGCTATATGGTCATGCATCCTGGTCCTGATGCTCGATTTGCGAAATGGTGCGAGGAAAAACAAATCAAGTGGATTGGAGTAGATTGCGGCAGTGCCGACCATCCGATGAATACTAAAATACGTGATTGGATGCCTGATCAAAAACTACAGGCAAATGCGCATTTCGAAGAGAAGTATGGTAAATCTCTGGAGGAGTACTATACGCCGGACATGTATCAAATGATGCATCTTTGGATGTTCCACAAAGGTATCATCCACGCGGAGTGCGTTGGTGGCGATATCGATTTGCTTGTAAACCAACGAGTTCAAGTAGGTTGTTTTCCATGGCGATTTGTTGATGGTGAGGCAAGTATCGCCAGGATTGTCGCCATGGTGGACGAAGATCGTTTCGACAACCTCATGGAGAAGAAGGCGAATTTGCCAAAAACAAAATATGGGGATTGTTATGATCCCAAACATGTTGAGCGATTGGGTGGCAGGGGCAGGACATATTAGGAAGGGATATTACTCGATGAAACGTGAGAAGTTTATAGACACTTTGACTGTTGCAAAATGGTTTGATTTGACCCAGGGTTGTAGCATTTTTACTCCGCCATGGCCCGGAGAAAAGGCGCTTGAAATTCATTTTTTTAAACGACTAACCGGAGCATTTGGAGGTGGACAAGGGGCAAATGGGCAGCTAATCGAATGGAGTAACACCGTCGGTACTCATCTAGTTGGGGAAACGGCGTTTCACTCAGGCGGCCAGGCCATTGCTGACATCCCTCTAACAAATCTTTGTGGGCAAGGTGTGATTGTGGATATCTCCGATGTTGTCTCTGATTACAGCCTCTATACACCACAGATGATAACCGAACGGGCAGCAGTGAAAGAAGGAGACATATTAATAATCAATACTGGTTACCACAAGTATGGCTGGGACCAACCCGATGTTTATAACGAAAATGCCCAAGGTGGCGTCGAAAACAAGGAATTTGGTTATCTGGTGCGTCATCCTGGTCCCTCTCCTGACTTCTTCGATTGGGCGTTAGATATGAAACTCAAGATTGTCGCAGTCGATTGTGGGTGCGCAGAACATCCAATGAATACGAATCTACGCTATATGCATGCGAGAGAGTTTGAAAAGGCAGAAGCCAAGCTGCTAGCAGACCATGGGAAATCGTGGGATGAAATGTTCCCGCCGGAAAGTTATTACGAGCTCACTCACTTGAAATTGCCTAAATCTCATTTACTCTTAGCCGAATCATTAGGTGGGGAGATAGACAAATTGGCCAACCAACGGGCCTGGATTATGATCCAACCGATCCCTTTCATGGAGGTTGAGAGTGCCTGGAGCCGGGCAATAGCGCTTCAGCCACCGGATCATATGACCGAAGGCGAATTTTTTGATTTTATGAGCTCGGTCGAGATGCTTGACATGACCTTGCCCTTTAGCGTTCAAACGCCACAATGGGCTAATTATGAACCTCTTAGCGTCAAATACACCAAGCGAGTAGGCGGTCAATACTTTGGAATGGGTCGCAACGGATCGATTTGTCGGGCAAGTTTTCATCTAGCATCACATATGGATGGTGAAAAGCACTTCTGGGCCGCCGGTAAAACAATTGGAGAAACGCCATTTGATTTTTGGATTGGGGAAGGAGCAATAGCTGATATTTCGCAGTTAGTAAGCAATTCAAGTGTATATACGCCAGAAATGATTGAAAGCGTAGTCGAAATACGGGAAGGAGACATCCTGATTGTCAAAACAGGATGGTATCAATACGGCTGGAATAGCCCTGATTCAGATGAATTTCGTTACATGATAAAACATCCTGGCCCATCTCCAGATTTTGCCGATTGGTGTGTAGACAAAAAAATCAAATGGCTGGGAGTTGATTGCGTTGCTATGGAGCATCCAATGAACACGATCCAGCGGCTTTGGCATCCCAAGACTTTCGAAGAGGCAGACCGCAAGTTGCAGGATTCCTTCGGTAAAAACTGGGACGAAATGTATCCCTTGGATAAATATTATCAGGATATGCACCTTAATCTGTTTCCAAAAGGTATTGTCCATGCTGAAAATCTCGGTGCGGATTTAGCAAATGCAGAAAGCGGCCGGTATTTTCTTGCCAGTTTCGTTCAAAAGGGAATGGAAACAGCTTCTATGTGGGGCAGATTTGTAGCGTTCAGAGAAATGGGCGAATAAAAAAGGCATTTTTCAACACGATAACAACCTGGAAATTTGGCCAACGAATCAAACGCAATGAAGATCCCCGCTTGCTTACAGGGTAGGCTTTATTTGTCGACGATGTCCATTTGCCAGAAACGGTGCATGCCGCCTTCGTCTGGAGTCGCTATGCTCACGCCCATATTGAGGGTATTGACAGCTCTGCTGCCCTAGAGCTTGATGGTATTGTTGCCATTTATACGGCCGAAGATTTGAGTGATTATTGGAAGCCCGGTCCATTATTGGATTCTCCCCCGCCGATCAAAGACATCGTATTCAATGAGCTGACACAAGTGCCCTTGGCCAAAGATAAGATCCGCTTCGTGGGGGAACCTGTTGCATTGGTGCTGGCAGAGAGCCGCTATATTGCTGACGATGCAATCGACCGGGTTTGGGTTGATTACGATCCTATTCCGGTAGTTGTTGATCTCGAATTGGCACTTGAAGATGGTACCGCTTTTGTTCATGAAGATTTTGGTTCCAACGTAGCGGCACATGTTATTGAGAAAAGGGCAATTATGATGAGATTCGGGACAAGGCGGATCTTATTTTCAGTAGGCGTTTCTTATACGATCGAGGAGCCGCGGCCGCTATGGAGAATCGTGGCGTCGTCGCTGAGTGGAATTCCCTTACTCAGCGACTAACGGTCTGGGCCACAACTCAAGCACCGGCGACGATTCGGAACGGTTTGGCAGGCATGCTGGGGATTTCAGAAAATCAGGTGAGGGTCATAGCCCCTTTTATTGGTGGCGGATTTGGACCCAAGATCATCATGTACTATCAGGAATAAAAATTGGTTCCTTGGGCGGCTATCAGGTTAGAGCGGCCAGTCAAGTGGATCGAAGATCGCTCTGAGAATTTTGTGGCAACGACCCAGGAAAGAGGACAGGTTCATGACGCTGAGCTAGCGATTTCTAAAGACGGCCGAATTTTGGGAATTCGTGACACATTTCTCTATGACTCGGGAGCCTACGTGCCTTATGTTCTGACAGTGCCAATTAATAGTCAATGCACGTTGCTAGGTTGCTATCATGTGCCGAACTACTATAGTGAGTTTAAGGCAGTATTTAGCAATAAGACTATCGTGACACTATATTGGGGGAGTGCTGGAAGCCAACATGGCGTTTTTGTAATGGAAAGACTGCTTGATATCGCTGCCAAACAATTATCAATTGACAAAAATAAGATTCGCCGGTTGACCTTTATCCCACCATATGCCTTCCCATATCATAACGAAATACAAAGGCATACCCGCGGTCCGCCTCCGGGGCGGGCAGGAGTGCCTGGAACGGAACCAGGTAACCGGGCTGCTGGTTTT
>JBFFVR010000074.1:0-7089 GCA_041570685.1 Promineifilaceae bacterium (SeqCode) | reverse complement strand
GAGAGGTGCTGGGTCTAAGCGTGCAGAACATCATTAGAACGCACTGAATTACTAGTGAGGAATGCTGTTTCACGGAACCGTTGTGTTATACTCCTGGATTGACTTGATACCACATGTTTAACTTGTTTTCGCCCGGCGTGAGAAAATAGATCGCCCAGCAACCTGAATTCTCTATGCACATCTTATCCCTGGAGCAAAAAGAACAGCTGGCAAAGATTATCCGTTTGCCTTTTCTACGATTTCCGATGGGATTAGCGATTCGATTGGTTGTCCCCAAACACCGGACAGGTGTGGCAGTTGTCTGTTTAGATTCTTCAAGCCGGGTTTTATTATTACGCCACGTTTTTCATCCGACCAAGCCCTGGGGTTTGCCTGGAGGCTGGTTAAATAAAGGCGAATCGCCTCAGGACTGCGCGTTGCGCGAACTGCGAGAGGAGACCGGTCTTGATGCCGAATTAGGAGCACTCTTGCACGTTGATCGACAAAGTAGACCTGATCATTTGGTTATTGCGTATGAGGCGACGATTACATCCGGTTCAATGAATTTAAGTAGTGAGATAATTGAAGCAAAATGGTTCCGGCCTGATTCCATGCCGCAGCCAATCTTTCCATTTGTTGAGGAGGCCGTTGCGGCTGCGGTTAAAATGAATGGCAAGCCAATCGGCCGTGAGGTTTAGGAGCTATGAGAAGAAGTACATCACCAGGCATCGGGCAATGGCTTGTCGTAATAGCCATGGTTGCTTTGGTTATATTTTTAATATTCAAGTTATATCAATATGGCTCCTTCCGAAGCAATTACCCTAGCGGGCTAACCGTGGGGGGGGTTGAAGTGGGAGGGCTTACACCTGATCAAGCAGCAGAGCGCATTAACGATCGTTATATGACAGCGCCCGTTATTCTCTATCACAACGAGGAAGCAATAGAGGTAAGACCAAGCGATATCGAATTTTCGGTGGATCTGGAAACCATGCTAGGTCAAGCCGATTATCAGAGGCAGCAACAGGATTTCTGGGCAGGATTCTGGGGATTTCTTTGGGGAAGACCCGTCGAAGTTGAACAAGTAGAACTCAGAGCTACGCACAATCCTGAGGCACTAGATGATGTGCTGGACACAGTGGCAGCTGCTTTTGATAAGCCAGCATTACCACCTCAGCCTGTACCCAACAACTTGAGCTTCCAATATGGTGAACCCGGGGTAGAAACTAGCAAAGAAGCTAGCATGACAGATATCCAATCCGCTTTCTATAGGGCACGTGATCGCGAAGCCCAAATAATCTTGGAATCCACCGATCCTTCGAGGCCTGATTTTAATCTCCTCGCCCGGTTAATCGTGAATCATCTCCAGGACTTTGATGGCGTTGCCAGTATATTCATAATGGATTTGGAAACTGGGGAAGAGATAGCCATTAATGCCGATGAGGCTATGTCTGGCATGAGCATTGTTAAGGTGCCCATCGTACTGGAAGCCATCCGGACGTTAGAAGGAGACCTGACGACTGAACATTCAAAATTGATTTCAGAAACCTTGGTTGTTCAGTCAGGTAACTTCAGCGCCAATTTGTTATTAGATGTAGTTGCTGGAGAAGACGATGCCTATTTAGGCTCGGATTTGGTTACTGAATCCATGCGGAAACTAGGTTTAGAAAACACATTCATCGCTGTGCCATATGAAGAACAGCCGCGACCCGGGAGAGCAACATACGAGACTGCTGCCAATAGTCGCGAAGAGCTTGCCACCGATCCAGACCCTTCGATGCAAACAACGGCTGAAGACATCGGTACGCTGCTGGCCATGATTTATTATTGCGCCGAACAAGATGGGGGACCACTGAAGGCCGTTTACGGAGAACAACTTGATCAGGAGCACTGCCAAGAACTTGTCGATTATATGAAACTGAACCGTATAGGTAGTTTAATCGAGGAGGGTGTTCCGCAAGATACACCAGTGGCTCATAAGCATGGTTGGGTAAGTGACACCCACGGCGATGCTGGAATAGTATATTCACCAGGAGGCAATTACATTCTGGTGACTTATATGTATAAACCTGACTGGCTTGAATGGGAAATTAGCTCCCCTCTGCTAGCCGACATCTCCAGAGCTACCTATAATTATTTCAACTTCGATGAGCCGTATTTGGGTTCTCAGTTCACAAATTAGATTTGTAAATCTAGAGGGTAGCAATTCGATGTGGGCAACCATTCGCAAGTGGGTTTTGGTTTTGGTTCTGCTTGCAATTTCCTCTTATCTTCTATATCAGTGGTTCCAGTATCGCTCAGCGCAAGCGATAATGCCTGCTGGAACCAGCGTTGCCGGTATTGATGTTTCTGGCCTGACAGAGGAAGAGATTTTGCTGCAATTAGAAGAAGTATACTATGGCCCACTCTATCTCTATCACCGAAATGAGCACGTAGAACTTGATCCTCGCAGCGTTGGTTTCACCCTTAATTCTGAATTGATGCTAGGGCGGCTAGAAGAACAATTATCAGCTCGAGAAGAGTGGCTGAAATTCGCTAGCTTCGTTTTTGAGCGTCCATTATTGCAACAGGTTGATATCCCATTGCAGGCGAGTCACGATAGAGCCGGATTGCTGGCGATGTTGCAGAGTATTGGTGATTTTCTCGATAAGCCTGCGCAGGTCGCTCAATTTCTCTCAACGGAGCAGGGACAAAGAGATGGGGAAGCGGGATATTCGCTGGAGCTAGATGCAAGCATTCCGCTGGTAGAGAAGGCCTTATATGATCCTCGAGATCGAACGGCCCAATTACCAGTTGTTGAGCAGGAAATACCTGAAATGAATCTTGGTCTGCTAGAAGATTTCGTTCAAACTAAACTCCAGTCATTCGATGGCACCGGGAGCATCTTTATTATGGATCTGGAGACTGGAGAAGAAATCGGCATAAATGCTGATATGGCTATGTCTGGTCTGAGCATCTTGAAGATCGCCATATTCGTTGAAGCCTATCGAGCAATTGAGAATGAGCCGGATCCGACTCAGCAACAACTATTTTTAGATACAGCGACGCGATCCAGCAACTTTGGTGCAAACTTATTATTGCACCTGGTAGCTGGAGAAGATAATACCTATCTTGGGGCTGATAAACTCACGGAGTCTATGCAACGATTAGGGCTGGTTAACACCTTTATGGCCGTGCCATTTGATGCTTCACCACCAACCTACAGAAGAACCACTTACATTACGCCTGCAAATTCCAGAGAAGATCTAGAAATTATTCCTGATGAAACGATGCAGTCCACAGCCGAAGAGATTGGGACGTTACTGGCTATGGTCTATTATTGTGCACAAGGGGGAGGACCCTTGTTGGCCGTATATCCAGGCGAGATCACGCCTGATGAGTGCCAAGCGATAATCGATTTGATGATCCTAAACGAAGAAGGCAATTTAATTAGATATGGCGTTCCAGAAGGCACACCAGTATCTCACAAACATGGATGGGCCAGAGCCACTCATGCCGATGCCGGAATCGTGTTTTCTCCAGGCGGCGATTTCGTTATCGTTGAGTATCTGAGCCAACCCGGCGACTGGCTCCTAGCTGATTATAGTTTTCCAATCCTGAGGGAAATTGCTCGAGCGACATATAATTATTTTAATCCAGATGAACCATACTTTGGCGATCCGCTTAGGGATAGAGAGCAGATAGACCCGGCAAATCCATTTGCCGAAATTAGCGAAGCGGGACAAACTTCGGAGCCAGATGAGGAAATCGAAGAATCGACTGAAACCGAAAACCAAGATGGAATCCTTGAAGAAGAAATAAGCAATGAAAATGAGGACGAAAGCTGATGGAATTTAGACAGTTAGGACTCACCGATTTATATGTTTCGACAATTTGTTTGGGAACGATGCAATTTGGTTGGACCGCAGATCAAAAACATTCGTTTGAAATCATGGATGAAGCTTTGAATCTAGGCTGCAATTTCTTTGATACGGCCGATATTTACTCCTCCTGGCATTCTGGAAACAAAGGTGGTGAAAGCGAATCCATTATCGGCAAATGGCTGGCGATAGGAAGCGTAAATCGAGATCAGTTAGTGATTGCAACAAAAGTTAGGGGGAAAATGGGTGAGGCTTCCAGCGATCAGGGTTTATCACGCCAACATATCATCAAGGCCGTTGAAGATAGTTTAACCAGGTTGCAAACCGACTATATCGATTTATATCAAGCTCATTGGCCCGATGACAACATTCCGATTGAGGAAACGCTTCGAGCGTTTGATGATCTGCACAAACAAGGTAAGGTGCGTTATATCGGTTGCTCAAATTTTTCAGCTCAATTACTCGCTGAGTCATTGGAAACCAGCGAGATGAACGATTTCTCTCGATTTGATTCACTCCAGCCCCACTATAATTTTATTCATCGAGCGGAATTTGAAAGGGAACTGATGCCACTGTGTGCAAATCAGAATATTGGCGTCATCCCATATAGTCCACTGGGCGGCGGATTTCTAACAGGCAAGTATCGCCGTGACTCCAACTTGCCCGACTCGTCTCGCTCAGGTGGAGTCAAAAAACGATACATGAACGAATCGGGATGGCAAGCCTTGGAAAATTTGGAGATTATTGGGAATAAGTATGGAGCGACGATTGCTCAAACTGCGATAGCCTGGATTTTGGCGAACGATACCGTTAGTTCAGCCATAATCGGCGCTAATTCATTGAGCCAACTCCAGGACACGTTTGCCGGATCTTCTGTTAACCTGACCGCTGAAGATAAAGCAGTTCTGGATGCAACAACCGCCTGGCAATAGTTATTATCAAGCTCGACCGAAGATCAAAGAAACATTCTGACCACCCATGCCAAACGAATTTGACAAGATTGTATCCACTTTCATATTGCGAGCAGCGTTTGGGACATAATCTAGATCACATTCAGGGTCGGGTGTTTGGTAATTGATGGTCGGATGAACCATGTTATTCTGAATGGTCAGTACGCTAGCTACCGCCTCGATGGCGCCCGAGGCTCCAACAGCATGACCGATCATTGACTTTGCCGCACTAACGGGAATTTCATAGGCGTTTTCACCAAAAACCCGTTTAATCGCCAGTGTCTCAATTGCATCCCCCATCTTTGTCGACGTTGCATGGGCATTAATATAGTCGATATCAGTTGTTTCTATCCCCGCATCTTCAATAGCCCAAGACATCGCCCTGATTTCGCCGCTACCATCAGGTGATGGAGAGGTCAAATGGTAGGCATCTCCAGAACAGCCGAATCCTAGTACTTCTGCAAATATGGGGGCATTACGGGCAACTGCGTGCTCCAATCGTTCCAAGATCAAACAAGCCGCTCCCTCTGAAAACACCAGGCCATCACGATTTAAATCAAATGGCCGACTGGCAGCCTCCGGCGTATCGTTAAAGGCCCCGGTCATCGCCCGAGTGGCCCAAAATCCAGCTTGTCCGACATCAGATAGGGGGGCTTCAGTTCCGCCGGTTACCATGATATCAGCTGCGCCTCGTTGAATTGTAACGACCGCTTCACCGATTGCCTGAGCCCCAGCCGCACAAGCTGTTGTTGCGGTGGAATTATAACCTTTCAATCCAAATTGGTGACTGACGTTTGCCGCGGCTGCATTGTGCATCATCCGCGGAATAAACATAGGACTGACGCGCTTGTAGCCACTTTCTAGTACGGTATTGGTGGCATTTCGAATTTCCACTAAGCCGCCAGCGCAAGTACCTAAAAGAACCCCAATGCGCGTTGGATCCATTTCAGACACCTGATTTTCACTCGTAGATTCATTATTTATTATTAGGCCGGCATTTATCAGTGCTTCGCGGGCGGCACCAACGGCTAATTGGCTGAAGCGACCCATCCTTCTCGCTTCTTTAAAGTTGATTATCTGGCTTGGATCGAATCCCTTGACTTCCCCGGCAATCTTCACAGGATAGTTTGTCGTATCGAAGGCATTTCCACTGGTTACACCGGAGCGTCCGGCAACTAGCCCATCCCAAGTTTCTTCGGCCGAGTTACCTAATGCAGTTATGGCGCCCAGTCCAGTGACAACTACCCGAACCTTTTGATCTGACATTATGATTCTCCTAAATATAAACCTTCCTGCGAAACGCTATGAGGGAAAAATCCTGAAAACTCATAGAGACAGGCAACGGCACGAGGGTTCTCCTCTGAAGTCGCACTACTTGGCAAGGTAAGGCTTAAAACAATCTTTTGACGAGCTATTCGCGCCGAGTATGAAAGTTCACCAACGCTCCCAGCAACCGTATATTATATCGATGCTCATCAGCAAACAAGATGACTCGACAGCTTTTGACAGATTTTTGCGGGGTCTAAGTTCGATTGACAGTAGCCAGCGTTATCTATCTACTTCACGGGTTGGACATCAGGAGAATACTTTAAAGAGGAAGTTGCCGTCAAGGGCTAGATTTCTTCGGAGCGTAACTCCGCAACTACAACGCCAATATTGTCATAACCGCCGTAATTATTTGCGGCCTTAATTAAGCCATCAACAACTGATTGCAGCTTGTTTTCATCCATGTTTAAGGCAATTTCCGATGGATCGCGAATCATTTCCCACATGCCATCGCTGCACAACAATAGGCGATCTCCGGGATCTAACCCAAATGTCCAGGTATCGACGACAACCTCTGGTTGATTACCAAGTGCTCTAGTAATAACATTGCGTTGGGGATGGTCGAAAATCTCAGCCTCTTCGATGTAGCCTTCAGTTACCAGCTGCCAAACATAAGAGTGATCCTGGGTAACTTGGGTTAGCTTGCCGTCATGCATGCGATAGGCTCGACTATCTCCCACGTTTGCAACGGCCGCTTTGTCGCCAGAAACCATGGCGCAGGTAATGGTACAGCCCAAATTGCCAGCCTTGTCCGGATTGGCTTGAGCATATTCAAATATTACTCTATTAGCTTCTTCCACCGCCAATCGGAGGCGACTCTCGACAGGGTTGTTCTGGGAATCATGTTCATCTGATTCTGGCGCTGGCATGATCACCGTACTCCCAGCATCATCAGCTTCAAGCATCCACGAAAGGCTGTTTTTGATCGTATCTACAGCGAGCTGGCTGGCGATCTCACCTGCCTTATGCCCGCCCAT
>JBFFVR010000073.1:0-7096 GCA_041570685.1 Promineifilaceae bacterium (SeqCode) | reverse complement strand
TGAAGGTGATCCCCATCAGATCCCATACTTCCATCTCAAGCCAGGTACCGATGGGCCAAACAGGGCCCACAGATTCCGGTCCATCATCCGGATCTTCTACAGGCACTCTCAGTCGGATGAAATGGTTCTTTGTTATGGAGTAAATATGGTAGTTGACCGCAAAACGAGGAAATTCAGGCAACATGTCGTCGGCAACGATGTCTTCAAGGTAATTACAATCTAGCTCTTCGTCATCCCTTAGCAGCAAGCAGATCTTCTTCAAATATTCCTGGTCTACCACGAGGGTTCGCTCGCCACGGAAATCCACCACCTCAATAACAGCCTCGGGAAAGGCCTGATTTACTTTCTCGACAAAAAGCTCGGCGCTATTGCTCATCAAGCATAATCCTTTATCTTCTCGCCGCGCACCTTCTCATGGAGGGTCATAATGCCATCCAGCAAGGCCTCAGGGCGAGGCGGGCAGCCCCCAACGTAGACATCAACCGGAACAATTTCATCCACACCTTGGACGATGGCATAGTTATTAAATATGCCGCCACAAGAAGCGCAATCACCCATGGCAATGACCCATTTTGGTTCTGACATTTGATCATAAAGCCGGCGCAGTACAGGGGCCATCTTTCGCGAAACTCGCCCAGCAACAATCATCAAATCTGCTTGACGAGGTGAGGGACGCATCAATTCCATACCAAAGCGCGAGGCATCATAATTCGACGCCTGAGTCGACATCATCTCAATGGCACAACAAGCGAGCCCAAACAACATAGGCCAGGTTGAGTTGGTGCGGCCCCAGTTAACTAAATCTTCGAGACGGGCAGTTACAATGCCCATATCACCGAGTTTTTGTTCTATTCCCATTCCAGCGCACCTTTCTTCCAAATCCAAACAAATCCGACGACCAGGATTGCAACGAAGATTATGACCTCGACTAAACCAAAAAGACCTAGCTCCCGAAATGTGACCGCCCAAGGCAGGAGAAATATTATCTCGATATCGAACAAGATGAATAGGACAGCTATGAGATAAAACTTCACTGGCAAGCGCCGCTGACCCGCTCCAATGGGGGTAATTCCTGATTCATAGGGGGTGAGTTTTCGGGCACTTGGCTTCCGCGGTCCGAGGCTCAAAGACAAGACGGGCAACAAGATAGCGATGAACAAGGATATTCCGAATAATACGGCGATTGGAATGTATTGGTTAATGAGATTTTCGGGCATCAGTTTTCGCCTTATCTAAACGGATTGGTGAAACCAGCGTCTTAGCACAGCCTGACACTATAAACCAAAAGGAGGAAACCTTGTGCTAGCCTTCAAAAAGGTATTGGATCAGTTAACAGTGTGGATCCAAAATTGTTTTATCGTTCTACTGCCAACTGACCGGCACCGGTTCGTTTGCGGCAATGGATACGGTTGCATCCACAATAGCTGTACATTTTATCACAATCGAATGCGCCAGCAACCTGATATAAAGATTTTTATCAGACTATTGAATTATAAGTTGAGGAGCTGATTTTGCAGGAACGATAAGGCGAAATTGGGGGCTGGCTCAATGGCTAGCTCAGGTAGTCTCGTAGCTTCTTGCTTCGACTTGGATGGCGCAATTTGCGCAGTGCTTTGGCTTCAATCTGACGAATTCTTTCCCGAGTAACGCCAAACTTCACCCCTACTTCCTCAAGGGTATGATCTTTGCCATCTTTAAGTCCAAAGCGCATCTCCAAAACCATTCGCTCGCGCTCGCTAAGGAATTCCAAAACATTACGAACTTGTTCCCTTAAGAGCTGTTTGGAGGTTACATCGACCGGCTCCGGTATCGTTTCATCGACGATGAAATTGACCAGCTGTGTTTGTTGTCCAGGATTAATTGGCTGTTCCAAAGAGATTGTGTCTTGCTGTAAACGCCTAATGTTGCGAATTTTTCCTGTAGCTTGGCGCCACTTGCGATAAAGTAAGGGATCGAGTTGGTCGCCATCTATTCGAGATTTTTCGATCAACAGCACCTCTTCATCGGTCAAATAGTCGAGTTCTCTGGCTAATTCTTCGTCAGTCGGATCCCGCCCTAATTCTTGGACCATGTCTCTCTGGGCTCGACTAATTCGATTAATCGTTTCAACCATATGGACTGGGATACGAATTGTTCTAGCCTGGTCGGCGATCGCCCGGCTGACCGCCTGGCGAATCCACCAAGTCGCGTAGGTGCTGAACTTATAGCCCTTCGTATGGTCAAACTTCTCAACAGCCCGCAAAAGGCCAACATTCCCTTCTTGGACAAGATCTTGGAATTGAATGCCGCGACCCATATATCGTTTGGCAACACTCACCACGAGTCGTAAGTTGGCTTCGGTCAAGCGCTCTTTTGCTTCTTCGGCCAGATGATAGACCATGAAGTCATTGTATTTAAAAGCGAGGTCATCCTGGTCGATCCATTTTTCGACCGTCTCCAGCGGTGGCAGATCATGCTGGTCGATATAGTAATCGCAAACTTGGTCCGATAAGTCATCGGGCATCAAGTAAATAGCCGTAAAAATGGCAAATACACTTTTTGCCAAAGCCGACCACTCATCCATTTGGCCCCAATCTCCCTCGTTCAAATAATGACGAAGATAAGAAGGAGAGTTTGATTGCCAACTGACTCGCAATTGTTGGGCTTCGCGAATCACGAGCGAGAGATCCGGCAACTCTACATCGATAGTCTGGCTTGCCTCATCAGCCTGCTGCCAGCTATCCAGCATTGACTCATAGTTCGCCAGCATAGTCTGAATTCGCACATTATTCTGGTTTCCCTCTTCGGTGACTTCTTTCGTGAGCTTTTCTAACGTGGTTGCGGCCGCCAATTGGGTCGCCAACCATATCTCCTGCTCTGCTGTTAACAAGGAAACGCGGCCGATTTCCTTGAGATAGGTATGAACCGGATCATCTTCACCGTCACGCGCATAAGTCCGGGCCACCTCCGGTTGAGCTGCTTCCTCTTCATCCATCTCAGCTTCAAGCAAACTAGAGGCATCACCTAAGTCCTCAATCGTCTCGCCAGATTCGGAGACAATGCGAATGCCAAGTTGCTGCAAACGTTCGTACAAGCTATCTGCTTGATCTTCATCAGCAGAGGCCAATATCGCCTGAACATCAGCCTCCTCAATCTTTCGCGAACGCCGGGCCTTTTTTACCAAGGCCTCAATATCAATCGTTTCCGATTCGCCATTGGTTGTTTCTAACTCATTCGTTTCGTCGGTTCCGACAAAATTCGGTTCCAAATCCATCTTTACAGTATTTCCCTAAGATTCATTTGTCTGGATCGTTTTGGGCACAGACCGGCGGATCTTTTCTGAATTTCTACGATTTGTCGCCGATATGGCAGCTCTCGCTCTATTTATGCTCAGCACCTGCAGCGGCAATTCTCGTAGTTGCCTTCCATACATATCTATTGCAGCTTGGTTATTCTGTGCCTTGGCTTCATGGAAAAGCTGCTCCACCTCGTTGATCAAGCTCTTTACACGTTCAAGACGCCAATCCAAGATCGATATCACTAAACGGTCTGGCAAACGCTCCAATTCTGATTCCGGTGTCTCGGGTAATTCCAGAAGAGTCTGGATTCTTTCACGAAGAAGTTCATCATCCAGACTATCCCACAATTCGCCCTCGGTGACAACCGTCCAGCGTCCTTGAAGTTTGTATAAGCGTTGCCAAAGAACACGGTCATCGGGTCTAGAAAAATCTATCTCGGATACAATCTCCTGTTGGTTCTGGGCGAGTTTCTTGTTTATAAGCATGATAACCTGTGGATAGGTCATACATTGGCGCAGAAAATCCGCCCTTCTCATCTCACTTACCTTTCGACTTCCATTTAGGATGGCCGAAAAATCAGAGAGTTCCACAACCTCTTCGGGCGGTTCAGCCTGAGAAACGACCCTGGTCGGGCGCTCGCGCTTCTGCTGCGCAGGGATAGATACCTGATGCAAAATCCTTTCGTCCAACTTCAGCCGGCGAGCTAGTAGCTGCCGGTAATGCTCTCTCTCAATAGGATCCACGACGTCTTCAATCAGTGGTAATACTTGCTGAACCACGGCCGTTTTGGCTTTGGGATCCGCCAAATGGAGACTCTCAGTGGCCACATCAATCACATAAGCCACAACCGGTTTCGCTTGATCGATCATTTTTGGCCAAAGCTCTGGATCATTTCTTATTATTTGATCTGGATCATTCCCCTCCGGCAAACTAACAATGCGAATATCTGCCTTTAAACGACCCTCATGCCGAACCAATCCCCTGGCATCGAATCGTACATCAGAGTCTCTTTCTAGGACGTTGCGAGCAACCTCTAAGCTTCGTAAAGTGGCCTGAGCGCCGGCCGCATCCGAGTCTAAGGCAAGAACAAACCGCTTGCTATAACGCTTTAGTAACCTCAATTGGGACTCGGTGAGAGCCGTGCCCATCTGAGCAACGACATTTCGATATCCTGCTTGCCAGGCTTGCATAACATCCATATAGCCTTCGACGATAACTGCCTGGCGAAGTTGGCGAATGTCCCGCCGGTTTAAGTCGAGCCCGAATAAGAGTCGGCTTTTGTCAAATACGGCTGATTGCGGTGAATTCAGATACTTGGGAAGACCATCGGGATCCAGGGTTCGCGCTCCGAACCCGACCGTATGCCCATTTACAGCTTGAATGGGAATCATGAGCCGGTTTCGGAAGCGATCATAACGGGATCCTTTTTGCTCATTGTGCGTGAGAAGCCCCGCGTCAATCAAATCTTCGTCGTCATAGCCTTGCGAGTTGAAATGATGACGGCAAGCATCCCAAGAATTTAAGGAATATCCAATCTTGAAGGTTTCCAGCGTTTCATCGCTCAAACCTCGTTCAGAGACATACCGGCGTGCTTCTTCTGCTTGTGGAGCATGGAGCAACAGCTGATGAAAGTAATCGGACGCGGCCGAAAGAATATCACTTAATTTTTCTTCTATAGCTTGCTGTTTTTTTTGGGCCTGACTTAATGGCTGTAATTCTACGCCAGCCCGCTTTGCCAAAACCGACAATGTCTCCTTGAAATCCCAGCCTTCCTTTTTCATTACAAAGGAGAATACATCACCCCCCTCGGCACAGGCCCCAAAACAGCGCCAGGTCTGGGTATTGGGAAAAACGACGAACGCTGGGGTTCTGGTGTTGGTGTGAAACGGGCAAAATCCAGTTAAGGAAGTTCCCGATTTCTTCAGTGGCACATGCTCAGAAACGATGTCCACTATATCCAAGCGACTCTTAATTTCGTCGGTTACACTCATTGAATCGTTTTTAACTTGGGTACCATCTTGCTATTAAGGTATTCCCTATGCAAAGGGCTCCTCCGATCATTGTCCACTAGGTCACTACGGGCAGGGCAAGTAAACAAGCTTATTATATCCAAACTAAAACAAATGGTCTAAAATCCTTCTAGCTTGGAGAGATCGACGACGCCTCGAGCTAATCCAGTGATCTGCTGCAATATTCCTATTCTATTTTGCCTAATAGATTCATCTTCATCCATTACTAGTAAGTTATCGAAAAATCGGGTGATTGCCGGTTCCAGTTTCTCTAAAACCGCTACGAAACTCGATACGGTGCTTTGCATATTGTTTTCAGCCTGCAAAGATGCTTCCCAGAGCTCTTTCTCCTCGGGTAACGACAAAATCTCAGGGTTTACCTCATAAGCCGGCATTTCTCTGACGATACGGGCGCATCGAGCGTAGGCATTTAGCAGATCCGACCATCGGTCTTCGTTCATGGCCTTGCTTAATTCTGATACACCGAGATTGGCAGCGAAGGGATCGTTCCCCTGCTCAGCGATGATTGCCCGAACCACTGAGGTCCTTGCACCATTTGAGATGAGCACTATCTCCAGGCGGTTGTTGATGAATTGGAGCACCTGCTCTACTGTCTTCTCGTCAGCCGGGATGGGCATCAAGGGAAGGACCGACTGCAAGGCTCGTCTCAAATCGAACTGAACTTCGTTGGCTATCAGGTTTTCCACAATCTGGATAGCGGCTCGACGCAAAGCAAAGGGATCATTAGAGCCTTTCGGCGCTAAACCGGCCGCAAAAAGCCCCAACAGGCTATCCAGGCGGTCAGAAAGCGCCAGCGCGAGTGCAGGGCGCGTCTCACTAACAGCATCATACTGCCCGGCAATGGCAGCGGCTACTTGGTCCGACTCACCGTTTAACTTGGCATAGTGACTACCCATGACTCCTTGCAACGAGGTCATTTCAACAACCATGCTAGTCGCCAGATCAGCCTTAGATAGTTCGGCAGCGCGAAGAGCGACTGCCTTCTCTTCCGGCGTTAGGTCCAACATAGCGGCAACGACTGGGGTAAGCCCTGATAATCGCTTGACTTTGTCAAGCATCGATCCCAAGTCAGACTGAAATGTTAAGGTTTCTAGATCAGCCAGATATTCGTCAAATTTTTTGATTGTATCTTTTGCATAAAAGAATTCCGCATCGGCAAATCGAGCCCTTATAACGTGCTCATTTCCAGAACGCACGAGATCCAAATGTTGGGCATTGCCATTACGCACGGTGATAAAATAAGGTAATAGATTCTGCCCATCAGCTTGGTAAACCGGGAAGTAACGCTGGTGTTTTTTCATAACCGCGACGAGAACTTCCGGGGGTAAATCCAGATAGCGTTCTTCAAAGCGCCCACGCAACAAAGTCGGTTGCTCGATTAGATTCGCAACTTCGCTCAGTAAGCCAGGATCTTCGCGAATAATCCCACCTTTTTCTTCTGCCAAGTTGGCTGCTGCGGTCGTAATGACGGCCTTACGCTCACTCGTCATTAAAACTACGTCATTTGCGGCCATCTCGTCTAAATAACGCTCGGCATGCGTAATGAGGATATCTGGAGAACCATGTAGTCGGAGACCTTGACTTGTTTGGCCACTAAGTACACCAGCATAAGCAAAGGGAATAACATAAGAACCGTATAAGGCTACCAACCATCGCAGTGGCCGACTGTAAGCAATATTGCTACTGTTCCAGCGCATACTTTTTTCGAACTTGATTCCAGCTATCAGATCAGGCAACGTTTCCGCCAAAACGCTTTGCGCTGTTTTTCCCTGTTCGCGGACAATTGCC
>JBFFVR010000072.1:0-7224 GCA_041570685.1 Promineifilaceae bacterium (SeqCode) | reverse complement strand
GGCTGAAGGCGCAATTGAAGGTATGTTGGCGACACTGGATGATCGAAACACCATTTACTTGACGCCAGACGAGGAAGAATCTGCCCGGAATGCACTAGAGGGAAACATTGAAGGGATCGGTGCAGAAGTCACAAGCATTGATGGAGATATCGTCATCGTATCGCCATACGAAGGCTCTCCTGCGGATTTGGCTGGCTTACAGCAGGGAGATATATTACTCAGTGCCAATGGCGTAAGCTTAACTGGATTAGATGTATTCGAAGCTGCATCTTATGTACGTGGTCCTGCTGGGACGAGCGTAAATCTCTTGATAAAGCGAGATGAGAGTCAATTTTATTTAGATATCGAACGGGGAGTTATCTCTATCTCGTCTGTGCGAGGCGAGTTGATCGATGATCGCTTCGCCTATGTCAGATTGAGTCGATTTGATACCAACACTGGAGAGGATCTTGAAGAGCTATTGGAAAAGCTTACAGCAATGGATCCTCGCGGACTGATTATCGATCTCAGAAGCAATCCTGGTGGCAGTTTAAGCTCTGTGGTAAATGTTGCAGATCAGTTTTTGCCAGAGGGTGTGATCTTGCAAGAGAAGTTTGGCAATGGGAAAGAAAAAGTTTTTGAATCCAATGATGGAGAATCGGCCGAAGCGTTGCCGTTGGCTGTCCTAATCAACGAAGGTAGCGCCAGTGCTTCAGAAGTTCTTGCAGGTGCGATTAGTGATCACCAGCGCGGTGTCTTGATCGGTGATGTTTCGTTCGGAAAGGGCACTGTTCAAAGCTGGAAAACCTTGAGTAATGGCGGTGGATTACGAATCACGGTTGCTCGCTGGCTAACCCCAAGTGGCGCCTGGGTTCATGGAGAGGGTTTGCAACCAGACATCGAAATACCCTTGTCAGAATCAAACGAGAGTGAAAGTGAAGATGCCCAGTTACAAGCCGCGATAGAATATCTAAACGATCAACTATCAAGTGGGCAACAGGTCGAAATCAAGCCTTAATTAGCGCCCTTCGCCAAAGCCACATGCTGCAGAATCGATTCGGCTCCACCTTTAGCATGATCGTCTCGAGTGCCCAACATAGCTGCAAGTTCTTGGATTCGCTCGCCTGAATCCAAACGTGATACTACGGTTGTTGTTCGTTGACCGACGAGCCTTTTACTGACATGATAATGGCTATCTGCATAACCAGCTAATTGCGGCAAATGGGTAACGACAATTACCTGATGACGGGCAGGATCTGTCAATCCCCAAAGTTTCCGACCTACGACATCACCAACTCGACCGCCGATTCCCTGGTCAATTTCATCAAATATTAGCGTAGGCGTTTCATCCACTTTCGCGAGAACTGATTTCAAGGCCAGCATGATTCTGGAAGTTTCTCCCCCACTTGCGACTTTTGCCAGTGGACGAGGTGGTTCACCAGGATTGGTTGAAATCAGAAATTCGACCTGGTCTAATCCAGTATCGTCGAAAGAAATCCGATCACCATTAACATAGGCGCCAAGTTCATCGGGGCTCTTCCTCATTTCAACTCTAAATCGTGTCCGATCCATATTCAGATCTTCTAACTCTTTTTCTATTTCAGATGACAGACCTAAACTGGCTGCATATCGCCTTTTAGACAATCCCATTCCGAGCTTGCCGATTTTGTAAAGGAGTTCTTGTTCCTGCTGTTCTAATGCCTCAGTTCGTTGTTCACTCTGAGAGATTGATTCGAGCTCTTGGACCGCATCGTTTTTTGCTTTCAAAATTTCGGCAATGCTTGGCCCGTATTTACGCTTTAGAGTATTAATTAACTCGATTCTTTCCTCAACATACGACAGACGTTGGGGATCATGGTCTAGCTTATTCTGATAGGCCATTAATTCGGCCGATAAGTCATTAAATTGAAAGTTAAGACCCTGGATCTTCTCTAGTATCGGACTTAGTTCCTGGTCAAGCACTGCCAATTTTGAAATCGATTTTTCAGCTTGTCCCAAGAGATCAGATACCGAAAGTGAATCCTCTTCGAATCCCCCAAGATCTGAAATCGCAGCCCGGGATAGTTCTAACAGCTGCTCCATATTGGCTAAGCGTGTTCTTTCAGCAATCAGGATATTATCTTCATCTTCGGTTAAATTTGCAGAAACGATTTCCTCTACCTGATATTGAAGAAAATCAATCCTTTGGGCAACCTGTCGCTTATCTTGTTTCAGTTGGTTCAGCTGTTGTCGAACTTGGCGTAATTCCTCGACACTCCGTGCCACACGAAACCGGTCATCCTCTAAACCTGCATAGGCATCCAATAGAGGCAAATGGGAGTGTGGGTTTAGCAGAGATAGATGATCCCCCTGCCCATGTATATCAACCAATTGTTTGCCGAATTCGCGTAGAATTGATAAGTTTACAGCCCGTCCATTAATGCGAGAAAAGTTTCGGCCATTTAAACGCAATTCTCGAGATAACAATAGTAAATCGCCCTGTTCTCCCTCCAGCCCTTCACGCTCAATAATTTTCGAAAATTCGGCATTTAGTGACGGTTCTAGATGAAATGTGGCGTCTACATAGGCTCGATCAGCTCCCTCTCGCACAAAAGTTGTGTCAGCACGATCGCCTAGAACCAGAGCCATGGCGTCAAGAATAATGGACTTGCCAGCCCCGGTTTCCCCTGTAAGCACATTAAGCCCACCATCTAATTGAATTCGAAGCTCTTCAATGATGGCAAAATTTCGAATATAAAGCTCAACCAACATAACTTTCCACCTGGCAAGCACAGGAGAGGTAAAGTTCTTAGCGCATCTGATAATAGGCGGCGCCCGAAGCCGTAAACATGTAAATGCCCGAAAAAAGCAAACTCATCAAGCTAATGTTTAAGTTTCCGGTAAGCAAAAGAAGCAAACTTGGTATCAAAGGTACCAGTGCACCTGCAATAATAATGGCGCTAACCAGTTGGGGCATTCCCCGGCCACGCCGACGGCCGACGGCGCGAAATACGATCCTACCAATAAAGGTACCAATGATCGGGCCAAGAAAGATAACGAAGAACCACAGTCTTGGCGCCAGAATACCGGCGATCAAACTCAGGGGCAAGGCAACAATGACGGCAATAACATAATCTATTGGTTTAGCGGTATAAAAAATATCCTGGTGCTCCCGGATACATTCAGGACAACGATAACCTACCGGGGTCGGCTGGGCACAACTACTGCAGATCGGTTTTCCGCACTTATTGCAGCGTAGATGGGTTTCTCTAGTTGGATGATTAGCACAATACAATACCTGAGAGCCAATCGATAGATCGCCTGAATTGTGTACGCGACCGTCCGAACTAGAAGAGGAGCTTGGTTCATTGGATGCTGGCGAGAGAATGTATTCCTTCTCTTCCTGTAACAACGACGAATCGGACGCAACAGGATTGTCCCCGGGATTCGCCTTCTCCAAAACAGTCAATAACCCTTGTTGATCTTCACTTAGATCGGTTCTACTTATTTCCACTGAACGCAGCTGTTCTAATCGGTTCGCTGCCAGTACATTGTCAGGATCAATTGCTATCGCTTGGTTGTAAGCTTCTTCTTTTGCAGACTCCTTATTGAGCACATCTCCTAATCCTATCCATGCTTCTGGGGTATCAGGAGCCTCGTCGATGATCTGCCGGTAAAGTTGTTCCGCGGCTGCTCGCTTTCCGCCTTCAGCAACACGGTTAGCCTGGCGCAGCAATGTTCGGATACGCGGTGAATTATTTTCCATTTAGCTTCTATATTCCTTATATTCTGCCTATTGTTTGCGAGACCAATAACTTAATCGACGCATCAAGCGTAGATAAAAATAACTTGGCCTATCAACTCGGGCAAATGAACTCATGCAACGATGCTTAGAGATTAATACTTCGTCCCCGTCTGAGAGGTAAACTGCTTCTTTTCCATCAGCTGTTGCAATAGCCTCATGCAACATTTCGACTCGTATTTTCACAATTGCTTCTTGATGTAATACCAATGGTCGCTCAAAGCTCAGATGCGGTGCTACAGGCAAAACAAGAAAATTCTGCAATTGGGGTGGTAAAAGGGGACCGCCTGCAGCCATAGAATAGGCTGTCGATCCCGTTGGCGTCGCCGTGATCAAGCCATCAGCCGTATAGGTGGTAACATGGTCACCGTCGACATACAAATGAAAGCGAACGACCCTTACCTGAGCGCCTCGACTCACAACTACATCATTAAGAGCCATCATATCGCCCATTACCTGATCATTTCTTTTTACTTGAGCTCTCAACATCAAGCGTTGTTCAATCCAGTGTTCCTGGCTCAAAACCAGCGACAAACGTTCTCTCCAGTCAGAAGGGCTTGCTTCACTCAAGAATCCGACGCGCCCTAAATTTATCCCAAATATTGGAACTTCCGTTGAAGCAGCCAACCTGGCGGCTAATAATGTAGTGCCATCACCCCCCAAAACGATTAGGAGAGAGGAGCCGTCAACTTGCTCAGCCGGTCCTTCCAAACCGTCTGTCGAAAACGACCAAACGTCATAGCCTTGTTCTTCCAGCCAATAATAAACATCATTGGCAAGCGAACCAGCCGTGTCTGAATTTGAGTTATACAATATTCCAATCGAACTCATTGGTATGTGGCCTAACTTGCATTCAATTTTTCAGAAATCCAAGATACAGCTTTATTTGATTGGACTGATGATTGTTCTCCACTTTCCATTTGACGAATCGCAACTTCTCCTTTAGCAATTTCGTCCTCGCCAACGATGATGACGAAAGCAGCTTGATGGCGATTAGCTTCTCGCATTTGGGATCTCATACTACGAGGCCGGCGAGCGAATGCGATTCTGGAAGCGATTCCGTTCTCGCGCAACGCGTATGTCAACCTTAAAGCTTCTGTCTTTGTACCACCTCCAAAGTGGATTAGCAATACTGAGGGCATCAATTCGGTAGATGCTTTGATATCTTGTTTTTTCAGTCCAATGGCGATTCTTTCGATTCCAAATCCTACCCCAACCCCAGGGACTTGGGGGCCGCCAATGGCCTCTGCAAGACCGTCATAGCGTCCTCCACCGCAGAGAGATGCCTGAGCACCAATCGTTTTGTCCCATAGCTCAAAAACAGTCTTTGTATAATAATCAATGCCCCGTACAAGTCGAAAATTAATCGCATAAGGCTGATTCAATTCATCCAAGTATTGTCGCAAATCCGCAAAATGAGTGGCACAGTCGTCACATAAGAAATCTACAATATGCGGCGCGTCAGCGATAAGTTCATCTATCGATTCGTCTTTACTATCTAGAATCCGCAAAGGATTTCGCTTTAGACGTTCCTTGTCAACGTCCGAAAGTATTTGTTGATGAGCTGACAAATACTTCTTTAATTCGTCGACGTACTTGGGCTTGCAGACTGGGCACCCAGTGCTATTTAGCTGGAAAGTAAGATTCTTATAACCTAATTCTCGGTGCAAGTTGCGGGCTAACATCATGATTTCAAGATCGGCCGCTGGGTCCCAAGTCCCCAGGATTTCTGGGTTAAACTGGGAATGCTCTCGAAAGCGTCCAGCCTGTGGTCGTTCTCGTCTAAAAACAGGACCTATTGAGTAGATTTTTACCGGTTGAGGCCAATTTACCATGCCATTTTGCAGATAGGCTCGAACTATTCCAGCCGTGAATTCCGGTCTAAGTGTAATCCTATTGCCATCTTCTTCAGTGATGGTATACATTTCTTTTTTAACAAAGAAATCGGATGCTTCACCAACACCGCGCGAAAATAGCTCATCCTTTTCAATGATTGGGACATTGATTCGTTGAAATCCATATCGCCCAGCCAGATCAATGGCTTTATCGATGATCATATCCCAATATAAACGATCTTCAGGAAGCACATCAAGCATGCCCGTCAGACGATCAATAGAAGTCAAAACTCACTCTCCAAGCTCTGCAGCTGTCAGGATTACTGGTTCTAAAATTATCTTACACAGAATCCTGGCCAAGATAATCATGCCTGAATTTTGTCCAAGCAGCTGGCAACAGCGAACTATCTTTAATGCTTAATATGACGATGTAATTATAACTCGGGGAACAGACAGGCCAACTGTGCTAAATGCTCGCGTTTAGCAATCGCTCACATAAAAGTTAGCCATATACTGATTGAGGCTGATTCTTAAGCCAAACTTTGGCTACAAACCGGATTGAAGTGACACCGCTCGCATCGAATCCATTCTTCATGATCTCTATCAACTTCAATTTCATGGAGGTCTTGATGCATTTCATCCACCAGAAGCTCCAAATCTAGCTCCAGTTCATCATTGTATTCGACTGCGTAAGCTCGGTCGCGATATTGTAGAATTCCATACGGTGGCCTTATCCCAAAATTTTGCTCGACCAAGAAACAATAGGCTGCCAATTGCATGATATGACCATCCAGCGGCCGATTGGGTGCCTTAGCAGATTTTAACTCGACCGGAATGATCGTGCCGTCAGTCTTATTTACAACATAGTCAGGGCGGCCGACCAGGTTCAATTCTTCCGAATACAGGGGCTTATCTACGGGAATCCAGGAGCCATCGTCGCTGTAAATGATTTTGCCTGCTGGCAATCCAGCTGTTGCAAGGTTTTTTCTTGAAACCAACCAGAGTAGTAAGGCCGTGAGGAGCAAAGCAAATGAAACGACTAGCCAGACTAATCCTGCTCCTTCAGTAATCATAATGACCAAACCAACCAAAAAGTGGCTAAGCCAATGGCAGCAAATAGCATTAGCAGAGCTATCTTGCTAAGCATATTCGATTTTCTAACCTTCTGATGATGCTCACGATGATACTCTGTACCTGGGACATATCGGCTTACATCCACAGAATGATGTCCATCTCTGTTCAATTGCCACGACTTTCGACAATAAACATATTCTGATATTTCACTTGCTTGAATCGCGTGATAGCTCATATGTTCTGATTTTATGCGATGATGAACACAAAGTCAACAACTTTTTTCATATTCGCTTTAGCTTGCTCGATGGAAGAGAGTTTTTGTGTTCTACGGTCTTAGCAGGATTTTTCGTACTCCTGGCTGGCTGGCATGGTTAAAAGCAGCGACTCCTTCAGATAATGGATAAGTGGCTTCAATCATTTCTTGGGTTCTTACAGACCCGCGACTGAGTAAATGCAATGCGGGCTGAAACGGACCGCATCTCGACCCAATAACTCTAATTTCTGCGACAACAAGCTTGGTTAGGTCGATCGTTGAAACACCTGAAAACGTGCTCT
>JBFFVR010000071.1:0-7231 GCA_041570685.1 Promineifilaceae bacterium (SeqCode) | reverse complement strand
GCAAATAGCCAAGTGCTCAATCAAGAGCTCAAAACTTTCAGTGTAGCTTTGGTTTAGTGATTCAAGAGTAAAGGCGATTTTTGTTGGCCTCCGGATGTCTTCTATCTTGAGTTTTGGGACAATTATCTTTTCAGGGACGGCCGAAAATGAATAATGGTTTACTGTTTATTTGGGGGTTAGTCGCTAGCTTTTTAGCAGTTGGTCCACAGGTAGAGGCTGTCTATTTAGATTGGCAAGACAAGGAAAAACAGTAAGCGGCCCAAGCCCTTAGTTTTCAAAAACGAAATACAGAAAAAAAACGCATAGAGTTTATGCGTTTTTTTTATTATAAGAGTGTAAAAAAGGAGAGACTACGGATGATTTTTTCTAAGGTGTTGTCTGTACCATATCAGACGTCTAGCTTACAATTCAGCGACAAGCTGCCGCTCTGTTCGTCGGCGACGAAATACACCAACCAATAACATGATGCCAACAATACCTGCGGATAACCAGGCGGCGGTTGATACGATATTATTATCGCTGTGCTTTAGGGCGATACCAACAACTGCCCAGATGATAACCAGGGAATAAGCAACGTCCGCACGAGTCAAGCTCATGAAAGATGAAATGAGGACGGCAGCGCCTAGCATAATTACCGTCCAAGTCGCTGGACTGATTCCGAGGCCATCCCACTCCAAGTAGAAAAGTAAAGATGTGATATTAGCGATGGTTGCTACGGTAATCCATCCTAAATAGATGCTAAATGGCACGTGAACTGCCCATTTCATCCCTGTACCGACCTCGGCACCGCCGATATCCAACCTAAGATATATCGCGATCAAGGATATCAACAGGGCCACCATAGCGAGTACGGTCAAGGGGAAAAATTCGTAATGCCAGAGAAAAATCCAGGCAATATTTGCCAGACTCGAAAAGACAAAAAGACCGGCAATATTTATGAGACTAGCGTTATCTCTTTGGGCTGGTAAGGCCTGAAAGATGGCATAGGCGATCAGACCAAGATATATCAATCCCCAAATGGAAAATACGTAGCCTGCCGGCACAAAAAAGACCGCAAAGCGATCTGATATTTCACCTGTGGTTTGACCGTTTAGGGGCAAAGCACTGGCGAGTGCATTTACGGCAATCACTGCCAACACTGATAAAAGTACTAATATTTGTCTGCCCGTGATTTTGTTCATCGCCTCCCCTTCAAGGAGTTTCAAATTTGGTTTTCTACTTTAACAAGATTTGCCAACCAATTCACGATAGTTGTAGCTGCGTCGCCTAAATGAATATTGGCTGCTTGATAATATGCTAAAATATAATCTGAGACAAAATCACGAGGCAGCCGATAGCCCATCAATAAATACTCAATCCAAGAAGATTCGTTTTGCAACAAGCTGATATCGCCCAATATTAAGGCTGCCTCAACAGTCTGAGCGATTTCATTGTTAATGGCCGTCAAATCTTTCGTTGGTTTATTTGTGGCAATAAATGCGCTCCAAACGTGCGATTCGATAAAAGTTCGTCGTGCACGAAATTGTGTTAAGGCTTCTTGATTCCCTTGTAGAGGCAGAGCCGGTTCTAATATTGGAGCGGGATCTTCAATTAGACTTGCGACTCGCTTTACCGCAACATCAATACTATTTCCAAGAAAATGACCAGGTATTAGTTCCTGTAACTTGGGCAAGCCATTGAATACCAAGCCTCCGAAAGCCAGGGTCACACCCTGCAATTGAAGTATCTCTGCAATTTCTTTTAAAGCAGCGGCCGTATGTAATAATTGAGCAGATATAATAACTAGGGATGGTTGAACCTGGTCAATTGTCGTTTCCATCTCGGCAATTGGCACATCGGCTCCAAGGTAAACCACATCCCAACCCCTGCGGCGAAGCAAATAGGTTATCAGGAGTGGGCTGAAAACATGGTAGTCTTGAGGGGCCGTGGCAACGATTATTCGCTCTTGCCTGGTGGGTGGTGGTGCCGCAGCAATCAACATCTCCAGACGCTGCACGCTCAAAGCAGATGTAAAGTGTTCCTGCTGTATAGTGATACCACCATCGAACCAGCCAGCCCCGACTTCGGATATTCCTTTTTGCAGGAGTTGGATACAAACTGTCTCAGGATTAAAGCGGGCAAACGCGCTTTCTAGTACTTGTTCAGCAGTCTCCCTATCAAATGCCAAACAGGCGCTCACCCATGCTTGCCGCAATTCGTCGATATGGGCGCCTTCGATCTGGGCAACTTTAATGGTCTTTATTTTTTCCGTTCTCTCGCGCGTCAGAAGCGGGTCCTCACCATTCTCAATATGAGATCTCCACAGATCAATAGCGTGACTAATCGAGACACCTTCTTCTTGGCGATCCAATAACCATAATAAGGTATCAATATCGCGTTGGGAATACTGGCGATGGCCTCCGGCCGTGCGGTGCGGAGTTGGGAAGCCATATCGCCGTTCCCAGGCCCGAATCGTCGCCGGATTGAGGCCAGTATGCTTAACTACCGCCTTTATATTGAAGAGCGGCGCCCTGTTTGATTTAATACCATTTCCAGGATTCATTTTTTGAGCCTCATTTGTATCCACATCATATGCCTGCGATAAATTTGAAAAATCAATAATCTTCAAATTTTGTCCATTGATGATCCCAATTCCTAAATTCCGCCAAACAACTATCGGCAACGAGAATTTGGATTAACAGATGTTGAGATTATAAGCAAATGCACATATTTTGTCAAGTATATGTATATTATCTGTTAACCTCTGGAATCGAATCTCAAGAAAACTACTAAAAAGCCACATTAAGCATGGAATAACTAGACAAACTAAGTATTAGAGTATATAATTGGACAATATATTGACATATCCTTTGCATTCGTTCTTATTAATAACCAATTGATTCAGATTATCAGCTAACTACTCGGTGTAACCATGACAATTATTCAAGAACAACAAACCAAGCCTCTGATTTTGGTCACCGGTGTCACTGGCTACGTTGGTGGCCGCTTGGTACCTCGCCTGCTTGAGTCCGGCTATCAAGTACGTGTGCTCGTTCGTGGAGAAGCGCAAAGGCTATATAGCCGATCCTGGTACAGCCGGGTCGATATCGTATCAGGTGATGTGCTGAATCCCATTAGCCTAAGCAAGGCAATGCATGGCGTTTCGATCGCCTACTATCTCATTCATAGCATGCGGGATAATATGAGATTTCGGCAGAGAGATATCCGGGCTGCCGAGAATTTCGCTCAAGCGGCCGCCAAAGCTAATGTAGAGAGGATCATATATTTGGGCGGCTTAGGCGACCAGGATGGAGAGCTTTCTGAGCATTTACGATCTCGACAAGAGACAGGAGAGGCGTTACGCCAGGCAGGTGTTCCGGTAACGGAATTTCGGGCTGGTATGATAGTCGGATCGGGCAGCCTATCATTTGAGATGGTGCGTCATTTGACCGAAAGATTACCCATCATGATCTGCCCGCATTGGGTCTTTGTACGTTCTCATCCCATCGCCATTCGAGATGTTTTACGCTACTTGGTTGCGGCGATCGAGAACTCAGTAAGCAGTGGTCGTATCGTGGAAATTGGTGGCAAGGATATTTTGACCTATGCGGAGATGATGCGTAGTTACGCCCGAATTAGAGGTTTAAAAAGGCTAATCATTCCCATTCCAGTTCTTACCCCACGTCTCTCATCCTATTGGGCACACTGGATTACACCGATACCAGCCAGCATCGCCAGGCCACTCATCAAGGGTCTGAAGTATGAATTGGTCGTAAAAGATAAAACGGCCGAGGAAATCTTTCCAGAAATCGAACCAATCGATTATGATACTGCTGTATCTTTGGCTCTTAAGCGCATTGATGATGGCGAGATAGAAACGATTTGGAGCGATGCATTGGCTTCGAGCAGTGGCGATATTCAGCCGGTTTTGCTAACACAGGAACAAGGCATGTTGCTCGAAAGACGACAATTGGTCGTTTCGGCCACTGCTGAGGAAGTGTACCAATCATTCTCGAGCCTGGGCGGCGAACTTGGCTGGCCGCCATTCAACTGGCTTTGGCGTATTAGAGGGGCAATTGATCGCCTTGCCGGTGGAGTGGGCCTGCGACGTGGCCGACGTGACCTGGAAGAGTTGCGGGTAGGAGAAGCCCTTGATTTCTGGCGTGTTGAAGCAATTAAACCGGATCGATTGCTTCGCCTTCGAGCAGAGATGAAAATGCCCGGTAGAGGTTGGTTACAGTTCGAAGCCAATCCTATGCGGGAAAATAAAATCGAATTGGTGCAGACGGCCTATTTTGCCCCCAAAGGATTGTTAGGATTGCTGTATTGGTACGGCATTTACCCGCTGCACGGTTTGATCTTCGCCAAGCTGGCAGACTATGTTGCGCGAGCAGCAGTTAAAAGATCCCTTCAAGGGTCACCAGAAATAACCCCCGCCCTGAAAGGAAAATGATGTGAACGCGATAATAGTTGACAAAAGCTATGAAAATATAGACCAATCGCCGCGCATATATTTGTGAGTGATGCGAGACGAAGGGGGCCTAAAGGGAAGAAAGTAAGGCAGCGGCTCAGGCTTATGCAGCTCCTGTCTGGTTCTGGTCGCGGGGAAACCCACCCCGGGCTGGTATAATTTTGACAGATAGCGGCTCGGGCAAACAAAACCAGTCCATCGAAGGTTTGCGCTTGTTGACTCTTGGGGCGGGGATGTCAAAATAGTTCAGGCCGAAGCGGCAGAGACGAGTACTAAAGACGGAGAAATCCAAGTCCACGATGTAATGGATGCGATCGATCCGGGACTTGCTTTTTGGTGTCGGCCAGACACCAATCGGGCCGATTGGTGCAGCGGTCGGGAATGCAATCTTCAATCTGACTAACAAAAGACTTCGCCGACTTCCCTTCTCGCTTTGAGATAGAACAATATCTCAACAGCTACTAACAACCCCATGTTCAGACTTTCTTCAAACAGATCGTCTGATTAGGTAACAATATATTGACAATTATTTGACATTTACTCTGCAATATGTTAGTTTAGAGTCGATGTTTTTGTATATAGTAAAAAGAGACAAACAAATGTCGAATCGCGAAATCATAGTCGAAGATCTAAGCAAAAAATATTCAGAAGAGGTATTGGCCGTCGACAATATCTCGCTCAAAGTGGAATCTGGTCAAATATATGGCTTTTTGGGACCCAATGGTGCCGGCAAAAGTACCACTATCAAGATTTTGACCTCACTCGCCTTACCCTCCAGTGGCACAGCCACGGTAGGCGGCTTTGATGTTGTCAAGCAAGCGGACGAGGTTCGTCGCATTATGGGCGTGGCCTTGCAGGATATTGGCTTGGATTCACTGATGAAGTCGATGGAGTTGCTAACCTTACAAGGTTTATTGTTTGGCGCAAGGCGGAATGAAGCAGAAGGTCGGGCCAGAGAATTAGTTGAACTAGTGGGCTTGACAGAGGCGGTGGATCGTCGGGTTGGTACCTACAGCGGCGGTATGCGCCGCCGCTTGGATTTAGCCCTGGCGTTGGTGCACCAACCACAAATTCTCTTCTTAGACGAGCCCACAACAGGCTTAGATCCGGCTAGCCGGCGAGATCTTTGGCAAGAAGTTAAAAGGCTTAACCAAAATTATGGCATGACCATATTCCTGACAACGCAATATTTAGAGGAAGCGGACGAATTGGCTGATGTCGTGGCCATTATCAATAACGGGCAGATCGTAAAATCTGGTTCTCCCGCCGTATTAAAAGCCGGTGTTGGCAAAGAATCAATCAATATCTCTTTCGAGACGCGCGAAATTGCCAACCTAGCAAATACAAATCTCACCGATATGACTGAGATGATTCAGATAGATCGAGACACTGTTCGTCTTTATATGGATCATGCGGCTGAGGCCATACCAGCCGTTGTCAACCGCCTACAACAGGCAGATATTCGCCCTGTTGCCTTGACTTTAACGCAGCCAACATTGGATGATGTTTTTCTGCAGGTGACTGGTCAGAGCATGCAATCTCATGCTTCGCAATCTTCGAATTCGGCGGAGGTTGTTTAGCTATCCAGGAGATAAATAAACAAGGAATAAGACGATAACCATGACGACTCAAGCAAAAGCAAGTAGCTACCAGCAGGCATCATTGCCAAAAATCCAGATCCCGAAACAGATAATACTACTGACCCGGCGCAATCTTGTTACGATTTTTCGCACGCCCGAGGCTTTGATTCCCCCAATTGCCATCAGCGTTTTCTTTCTGCTTATCTATGAGTCTACTTTAGGGCAAGCGGCCGGCTTCGTTCCAGGCTTGAGTGGAAACAGTTATTTGGGATTTATTTTACCGCTGTCCATTGTGAGTTCGGCGTTGGCTGGGGCTGGTTTAGCCTCCCAAAATCTCGTTCGAGATATTGAGAGCGGATACTTCGATAAACTGTTATTGACCCCAATTAGCCGAGCATCGCTCTTGTTAGGTCCAATCCTAGCAGGCGCCCTGATTTTGGCCTTACAAACGGGCATAGTTATTGGAGTTGGCCTGTTGATGGGATTGGAACCAGTCACCGGTTTTGCTGGTCTGCTTACGGTGATTGGCATCGCTTTGTTGCTAGGGATTGGCTTTGCTGGCTTCACTGTTTCAGCTGCCTTGGGCAGCGGTAGCGCGGCCGTCACCCAAAGTGCAGGGTTCATATTTTTCCCGCTCACATTTCTGACCGCCAGCTTTGTTCCCCTGGAGCTACTTGATGGCTGGTTGAAAACAGCAGCCCGCTTGAATCCTATCACATATGTTCTCGGGGCAATGCGCGATACCCTGAACGTTGGCTGGGTCAGTACCTCACTGTGGCAAGGAATCTTGGCCTGCCTCATTTTGGCGGTGGCGATGTATGCCCTGGCTGTGCTTGCGCTCCGCGTCCGCACCCGTCGCAGCTAAGATAAAGGAAATTTAGATATTGACTGAAAATACGCTTTTGACCATAGCATTTATTATCGTGCTTGGCATCGGAGCCCAATGGCTTGCCGGTCGTGTTCGAGTGCCCTCAATATTGTTGTTGCTGCTGCTTGGGTTCTTGGCAGGCCCTGTGACCGGCCTAGTGAATCCAGATGAGACATTCGGGGATCTTCTATTTCCCTTGGTCTCAATCGCTGTTGGCATCATCTTATTTGAAGGGGGTCTGAGTCTTCGTTTATCGGAAATTCCCAGGCTGAGAAGTGTCATATTCCGGCAGATAACGATTGGCGCCCTAATTACCGGGGTTATTGCGGCCGT
>JBFFVR010000070.1:0-7551 GCA_041570685.1 Promineifilaceae bacterium (SeqCode) | reverse complement strand
TTGCTTTCTCCGTCAATAATTGGCTTTTCAGCCTGAGATAACTCATGTTGGCGGAAGAAGGAAGCAATTTCCGTAAAAATCGACATAAGCGCTTATCTGTATCAAATGTCCAAGAAGTAACAATTAGAAACTTACTATGCTCTGTGACGAAAAAGTAGATCAATCTTCAATATAACAATTCAATGTCAATCTGAGCCAGATGATACGTAAAATATCGACACCATAACAAAAATGACCCGTATTATACGGGCCCAATGCTAATACACTTTGAATATAATAGGGCGGGTGGGATTCGAACCCACACGGGGGTTACCCCGGCGGATTTTAAGTCCGCTGCGTCTGCCGTTTCGCCACCGCCCCTTATGAAAACCTGATCATTCTCGATTTAGCTTGCGGCACTAACAACGTTTGTTATTTTACCGCTGTTAGGTATGCCTAACAAGATCGCTAAGATAAATATGGCTTTGCTTTGAACTCGTAATTGGTATAGCTTTATTTTCCTTGAATATTAATTCTTTTCTAGACTATCAATAGCTAGCACTATGGAGTTATTGACGCCCTATAAGGCACTAGGTATAATGCCGATTTTGAGGGGCATTTTCTTGATTATTAGAGGTAGAGTTCAGGAAAAATACGTAAGGATACTTGATGTCGACCTGAATGATGTGGCATTATTGGGTCACCGTTTATTGGCTGAAGGCAGGAAGTGAAACACGCCGACCATGGCCCTGAAAGGTAATCTTCGCGACTTCTCAACAACTCAGTTGTTGAACCTAATCAATCTGGCCCGTAAGACGGGAACGCTTACTGTTGAAGGCAGTCAGATGGCTCAAATGTCCTTTCGTGATGGTAAGCTGATATATGCTTCTATTGGTCAATCCGGCAGTACACTGGCATTTGTACTTCAAAAATCGGGGATATTATCTGAAGAGCAAGGCCGCCTAATTGACGATAGGGCTGCCGGTACTGGGGATAAACAGCTTGGCCATATGCTGATTCAGGCTGGCTATGTAACCCAGAGCGACATTATCCAGAGCGTGCGTGAACATATTTTGGATGTTGTTTACCGCATGTTCACCTGGGCGGAGGGATTATTTCGCTTTGACGCTAACCAGATTCCTTCCTCTGACCGCATAACTGTTCCTATCGACCTTGAAAGCGTCATTATGGAGGGCAGCAGGCGGATGAAGGAGTGGGAAATGCTTCAGGATGAGTTGCCTGATTTGAGCGTTTCGCTCCGCTTTGCCAGTCGTCCAGATGCTCGGCTGAGAAATGTAAATCTAACGGTAGAAGAATGGCGGGTGGTTTCATTTGTAAATCCACGAAACTCGATTCGGGAGATAGCCGAGGCTGTAAATTTGAATGAGTTTCAAATACGCCGCATTGTTTTTGGCATGCTCCAAGCAGGCCTTGTAGAATTGGTCGAACCACCTGCTGTGCAAATTACTGCCAATGGAAAAACTGCCTCATCGATGACTCAAGGATCAGCGAGTGAACAGAAGCCGGCCGTCAAACGTTCAGTGATAACTCGTCTTATCGCTCGCATCCGGCGTCTCTAATCGATTTACCACCCCGACGATGTTTACTTGGCAATCGAATAGATAAATTATCGCCGGTCGCTATAGCAGTTGCCGGTGACAAATTTGGAGTGCATAAGGAGAGTCAACAAGTTACAATATGTCAACTATCTTGTTGAGATTGAATCTCTTTGTGGCTAGTTCTTAGTGCCAGCTTGTATCAAATTGAATTGACATGCAGTCAGTAAAGATGGTAATCACTGGCCCGTTTTCAGCGGGCAAGACTGAATTCATAAACTCAGTCAGTGAAATTGATGTCGTATCCACCGAACGCAAGATCTCACACGCGTCAGAAGCGGCTACGAAGAGTTCGACAACCGTGGCGATGGATTTCGGTCGCATATCAATCGATGATGATCTGATACTTTATCTATTTGGAACGCCTGGCCAACGTCGTTTTGATTTTATGTGGGAGATACTATCGGAAGGGATGCTAGGATTCGTCATTATGATCGATAGTACTAAACCTGAAACATTCCGGGAAGCCAGACGAATTCTTATGACCTTTGAAGAGTACGCGAAGACACCATTCGTGGTAGCGGCGAATAAGCAAGATTTGGATGACGCCTGGGAACCTGATGACATTCGAATCATTTTAAGGCTCAAATCAGAGGTAAAGGTATTACCTTGTATCGCCCAAGATCGCGAAAGTGTAAAGAATGTTCTCTTGGAACTTCTCTATTCAATCTTGGAACAATACGATGGTGCAGAAAGAGCCGCCAATTAACGCACAATTTGCATTATGTTAACAACTTCTTTACGATAGGGTAGCTGGCAAGATGCTATGATAAGGATTGTGCCGGCATATCTAAAAACGTAACCAAGCCATGAGCTGTATAGTTACCGGGAAAGGCATATTGCACTACGAGTCGGTCGGCCGAGGGCGGCCGATTATATTGCTGCATGGATGGATAAACTCATGGGATGTTTGGCGAGATTCTATGCTGGCGATGGCGACGGAAAACATTGAAAGTGACGGGAGCCAGCATCGCGTATTTGCTCTCGATTTTTGGGGTTTTGGCGATTCGACGGGACGACTAACAGATAACGGATCGCCGTACACACTAGCCAATTACGTTGAAATGGTCCTGGAGTTTATGGATCACATGGGAATTAGAGAAGCGCCCGTCGTCGGTCATTCGATGGGTGGCACCGTGGCTTTACAGTTGGCTTTACACTATCCAGAAAGAGCCAACAAGTTAGTGATTGTTGGCTCGCCGATCATCGGTTCATCTCTCAATCCATTTCTTAAATTGGCTGGTTATAGCTGGATCGCCAAATTAGTGTGGAATGTTCCTCTTATTCGTTCCGCCATAATGCACTTACTCCTCGCTGGTGATTCCAAGGCTGTACGTCAAATGATATTCAGGGATGTGGAAAGGACAAGTCTCGATTCATTTTTTAGAAGTATAGGAGATCTTCGAGATACAGACCTACGTCCTGACCTAAAGGAACTCTCAGTGCCTACCTTGGGTATTTATGGCAAGAATGACAATATTGTATCTCCATCGAATGCCCGGCTGCTGAATAATGGTTCAAATGAAGCAGCCTCTACTATCTTTGAACGATCGAGACATTTTCCTATGGCTGACCAGCCATCGGATTTTATGAAATCGCTATTAGAGTTCTTCAGTAGCGATAGTATCCATCAATACAGTAATGTTCTCGTTTAGAAAGCCCTCTCAATCTTTTCCCCCCGAAGATAATGATTTCTATTATCCCAACAGAATGGGTCGCATTGTTTTGACAGCGATGGAAGATGTCATGGGACATAACGGTGTTAATTCAATATTGAATTTTGCCAAGCTCCCTCATCTCGTAGACAAATATCCACCTAACAATCTTGAACTTGGCTTTAGCTTTTCTGAATTTGGGGCTATTCAGGAATCTCTCGACGAACTATTTGGATTTCGCGGAGGCCGCGCGTTAGCTCAACGGACGGGTCGTGAGTCTTTTCACTATGCCCTTAAAGAGTTCATGCCTGTTCTTGGCATCGCAGATTTGGCCTTTCGACCCCTACACTTGGGCATGAAATTAAAGATAGGCTTGGAGGTCTTTGCCGAGACTTTTAACAAGTTTACCGACCAACAGGTACGCTTGAGTGAAGATTCAGAACAACATTTTTGGATCATTGAACGTTGTCCGGTATGCTGGAATCGGATAACGATGGATCCGTGCTGTCACGTTGCTGTTGGGCTGCTTGAACAATCGCTTCAATGGGTCAGTAACGGCCGCCAATTTTTGGTAAAAGAAGAAGAGTGTATCGCCGCTGGAGACTACTCCTGTATCATCACAATCTCCAAAAAACCGGTGAGTTAATCAACCTGCATGATGCGCCGAATTGTTATCCAAGATCCTCGACATATTCACCCTTTCAACGAACCAGCACGGGATTTACGGGTACATAATGTGCCGCTTTGGTTGTGGCAGCGAGACCGTCTTAGCCAATTTGTCCGTGAAGAACGCGAATACCCTGACTGGCAAATGGCCAAAGGCCAAGAAGAAAACGAAAACGTGGCCGCATTAGTTCACCGTGATAATCAATTCTTCAATGAAAGGCTTGTCAGGTCGTTTTTGCGTAAATCAAAGGCCGAGAACAAACCGTTTCAGCTAGCTTTCAAAGTTGATGATCCGTCCATCTTGGAACATGTGCTCCCGTTGACAAGATCAATTAAGAAAGAAGGAGCCCTATATCTGGCAGAATTCTGGTATTAGCCAGACGGTCTGAGCCAATTGAACGAAGCTTCACCTCTCGTCATCGATACCGAGTCTCGTGAAGTCGGGTACTATCATGTGCCGGCCTATATGGCCAGCATCACCGGAGATCTGATTTATCAGTTACCTCGTAAAGCCTTTGTATCGATAGAGAGTTGGGTCCATCTCTACATCGTTGATATTTTATTTGGTGTCTTTGCCCGAGGAAAGGATGCGGAAGATAAAGCAAATGCGGACTGGCGATATCGTCTGAAGGTATTGGCGAAGGCTCTCATTGAACAAAAACAAGTTCTAGATAGCACGGCAATGGTTAAGGTTGGTCAAAATGTTGTTATCGATCCGACTGCTGTGATTCATGGACCAACAACCATCGGCAATAACGTCACCATTGGACCTGGAGCCCACATTGATAACTGCCTTATTGGTGATAATGTTAATATCTCCCAAGGTTGTCAGCTAATGCTGAGTGTCGTAAGCGATGGTTGCTTTCTACCTTTTAGATCGGCTTTATTTATGACGACCTTGATGGAAAACTCGATGGTAGCTCAAAATACCTGTCTGCAAATGTGTGTAGTGGGCCGGGATACCTTTATCGGCGCGGGCAGTACGTTTACGGATTTTCGACTGCTACCTGGAGAACTACGAGCCTCGCTTAATGGAGGTCTGCTGGAAGATGCCAATATGCCAGTGTTAGGTGGATGTGTAGGCCATCATTGCCGGCTAAGCTCTGGCCTAGTCTTTTACCCGGCCAGGACAGTCGAATCAGATGTCGTATTATTGGCCGATTCTGGCAATCATTATATTACCCGCGACATTTCATACGAGGAAAGTAGCCATCACAATCTAGTACCTGCCAGCAAGTATCCCAGATACTACCCTCGGCGAAAAGAAAAAGTCTAATTTTCTCCCTCAACTTTCATAGCGCCGGTGAATGGGAAGGAAGTGCCAATTGTATGAGTCTACCACCACTGGTAGAATATAAAATGGTTGATTCAACGCGCCAGGTGATGCATAAGGCAGATAATTGGACCCAACCTTCTTCGGATATATCATCGGACGACTATCGTCCTTGATGTCTATATAGCCTGATTGGGTTGCAGTAAAATCTTTTTGTTGGCAAAGTCTCTGGCATTCGCTGAAATTACGTATTAAATGGGGCACAATCGGAACTTTATCCGATTATCCAGTGTGACGAAGTATAGGGAAGAGTCAAATGAAACAAGGTCAAATTCTTGTCGTCGAGGATGATATCGATACCGCTGAAATGTTGAATGCCTTTTTTGAAGGGCAGAATTATGCCGTTGACATTGCCACCCGGGGAACGGACGTTCTTTCTCATACAAATAGACTTCTGCCCGATCTGATCATTCTCGATATTATGCTACCTGGAATGGATGGCTACGAAGTATGTCGGGAGTTACGTACCACGACACGTACGAGCCATATTCCAATCATTTTTTTGACCCAAAAAGATGAAAGAAGTGATCGAATTGCCGGCTTAGAACTTGGCGCCGATGACTATATAACGAAACCCTTTGACATTGAGGAGCTTGGATTACGCGCGAAAAATGCGATCATAAGCCATCAGCGTACCAATCTGACTGATCCTAGAACGAGTTTGCCATCTGCCAGGCTGATTGAGGAACAATTGAGAGCCTTGACGAGTTCGAGTGGGTGGACATATGCTGAGTTTGCCATCCGCCATATGCAGCCCTTCTTCGACGCATATGGCTTTGTTGCTGCGGACGAGGTCCTTAGATATGTCGCCCTGTTACTGAATGAAGTTGTTTTCGAAATGGGAACGTCTCAAGATTTTATCGGCCAAGCTGGGGGAACAATCTTTGTTTTGATCACTTATTCTGACCAGCCCGAGGCAATAATCGAAAAAACCCGGAACCGTTTCCAAAACGAAATCAAAACTCATTATGGTTTTGCAGACGCAGAGAGGGGAGGAATCGAACAACCAAATGGCTCAATAGCTCCATTAATGACGCTTTCAGTTGGAAGTGTATCCGAAGCTGAGCATAAGTTTGCTGATATACGCGAAATTACTGAATTTGCGGCGGCCGAACGACGACTGGATATAGACCGTTCTGTTTGAGAACAAGAAAGTACAGTCGATTGCTAATATCCAAATGATTCACTCAAGTTCTGTCACTCAAGAATTAGTTGCTATTGAACGACTAGAATCTCTAGCTCGGGTTAGTCGCCGGCTTGCTAGCACTCTAAGTTTAGATGAGATACTTCAAGATATTCTTGAAGAAGCCATCACGAGCAGTGCGGCAAACGGAGGCGCAATCAGCCTGTATCGGTATTCAGACAATCGATTTGATCGTCGTCAGACAAGTGGGCTAACGCTGTCCAGCAGAGAGACACGCGACCTGGAGAAGGGAATACCCTCGGATATTTCGATTCGAGTTCACGATGATTTGATTAATGATATCGGCATCCATTCAGCGGTTACGGTTCCCGTTACTTACGAAGGGATGATCGCTGGTTTATTTTCTCTTTATAGTAAAAACATCCAACATTTAGATCCCTTAACAGTTGAGTTCATTGACACGCTGGCAAAGATGACGACTGTAGCGATCGTTAACGCTCGCATGTATCAAGATACACTTCAACGCGAGCGCTTCTACGCAGCGCTAGGTAGAGTCACTCTAGCAATAAACGCAACGGTCAATCTACCGACACTACTAAACCTCGTATGTCAGGAAAGTTTGGGCTTATTCAATGTCGAGGGCGCCTACGTATGGATTAGGCGGGACGATCGCTTGATTGGAATCGCCGCCGAAGGGTATGCGAACTCTGAGTTTCTAGGCAGCGACGTGTCAATATCTGAAAACCAGGATTTTGCCGCTGTGGTTGCCAATGAGGGACGTGGAGTATTTAGCAACTATTTCCATGATGATAGGCGATATCTAAGGACCTATCGTTGGCAACAGGCGCTCCAAGCAGCACTTGCGGTCCCACTCACGCAGGACGAAGAGGTAATTGGTGTTCTCCAACTTGTCGAGACAACCGAACCCGATCGATTTAGCATTCAGGATGTCGAACAAATCGCTTTTTTTGGTGCTCAAGCCGCAATCGCTGTGAAGAATGCCCAATTGGTCACAGATATGCGTCAACTGAATGAGGAATTAGATTTGCGGGTTGCTGAGCGAACAAAAGCCCTGGGTGAAGAGCGGGATCGGGTTCAGTACTTATTGCGCATAACAAACGAACTTGCAGCAAGCCTTGACCAAGATCGAGTCTTGAT
>JBFFVR010000069.1:0-7710 GCA_041570685.1 Promineifilaceae bacterium (SeqCode) | reverse complement strand
CTTTGTTCAATCTGCTCTCAAACGCAGCTAAATTCACCGAAGGCGGGACCATCACTTTGTCAGCCAAAAGAGAATTAGAAGCGGACGGCGACTGGATTCTACTAAGTGTCTCCGATACCGGTATTGGCATACCGGCCGACAAACTCGATCACGTCTTCGAGGAATTCACCCAGGCTGACGATTCCACGACCCGAAACTACGGTGGTACCGGCCTGGGGCTACCGATCAGCCGGCGCTTCTGTCAGATGATGGACGGCGATATTACCGTTGCAAGCCAGCTAGGGCATGGCTCAACTTTCACGATTAAATTGCCAGCCGAGGTCAAGGCCGCCACGGTGGCCAAGACCGCAGTTGTATTAGAAGCCAAAAAACAAATACCGCTACCTGAAGGCTCAAGACCGATCTTGATCATTGATGATGAACCACATGCCCGGGAGCTTCTTATGAGGACCCTTGAGGCCGATGGTCATTTGGTGGTAACTGCTGACAGCGGCAAGGCGGGACTAGACCTGGCCAAACGTCTAAAACCATCCCTTATCACCCTAGATATCATGATGCCAGACCTGGATGGTTGGACAGTGCTGCAAAGACTCAAAGCCGATCCCGAGCTGGTTCAGATCCCTGTTATCATGGTATCCATCGCTAGCGACAAGGATATGGGATACACGCTAGGGGCAGTGGAGTCCTTGACCAAGCCAGTGGACCGAACGATGCTATTGAAATTGGTAAACCAGCATGCCGGTGAAATGGACGGCGATCAGGTCTTAGTGGTGGAAGATGACGAATCCGTTCGTTCTCTTCTCCGTCGTGTAATGGAGGAGGCTGGCTTCCAGGTAGCAGAAGCCGAAAACGGAGCCGTTGCCCTGGAGCGAGTGGCTGAGAGACGGCCAGATCTAATTCTGCTCGACCTAATGATGCCAGTGATGGATGGTTTTGATTTTGTCTTCGAATTGCGTCAAGGTACAGAGAATCGCGCCATTCCTATCATCGTGGTTACGGCCAAAGACCTAACCGACGAAGATCGAAATCGTCTTGTCGGCGGCGTAGAACATATCATCGACAAAGGAGCTTTCACGCAAGATGAGCTTCTGCAACAAATTAGAGAGCTTGCGAGCGGTCAGGTTTAGGCCAAACAACTTGACATGACCATGTTTTTTTAGAGAATTGGGCCAGTGTATTAGATGCAGAACCCCAACTTAAGCCATTATCAACTAGGAAGGCAGGAGATGAATAAAGCTCAATACAATAGTCTAACTTCCATGTTAGCCATAATTTTGAAGGTCCTGGAAGAATCAAACTTTGAAGAGGCGCTCAGCATGGCAAGAAGAAAATCTGAAGAAGGCAATTTCGCCGGTGCTCAGCTTGATTTACAGGGAGTTGACCTTAGTCAAACTGATTTGAGCGAGTCGGATCTGAGCGGTGCGAATTTGAGCGGTGCGAATTTGAGCGATTCCGATTTTACTGAGACAATCCTTACCGGTATCAATTTGAGCGATGCCAATCTGAGTGAGTCGGATTTGACCGAAGCTCATTTAAGTGGTGCGAATCTGACTAAGACGAACTTGCAGAAGGCGGAGCTATTCGCGGCTGATTTGAGCGACGCCCACATGGAAAGCGCCGATCTGACGGCGGCTCGCTTGGATGGAGCAGACATGACCGACGCCCATTTGCTGCATGCTGTATACGATGAGTCGACCGTCTGGCCAGATGGATTCGACCCGAAAAAATTAATATAGTGGAGAGGCCTATGACCAAGATTTTGCTAGTAGAAGACAACGAGATGAACCGGGACATGTTGTCCCGGCGCTTGATGAAAAAGAAGTATGAGGTGGTAATCGCTGTGGATGGCCAACAGGGCGTAGACATGGCTCATGCCGATCAGTTCGACCTCATATTGTTGGATATGAGTTTGCCAGTTATGGATGGATGGACGGCTGCCGGAATCCTAAAAAGCGATCCGGCGACTAAGGATTTTCCAATCATCGCCCTGACCGCCCATGCGATGGCTGGTGACCGGGAAAAGGCCCTGGAAGCCGGCTGTGACGACTATGATACCAAGCCAGTAGAATTCAAGCGGCTGCTAGGCAAGATTCAAGCTTTCACAAGTAACTAGCCTTGAAGGGCCAATTCCCCAAAACCAGTGCTATTAGTCTACTTTTGACGCATCTATCAAAACGCTTCGAGTCAACAAACAGAATAAGGAGAAATCATGTCGGAATTCACCCAAAGAGATATTTATATGCTCATAAATCTTGGCACAGGGCCTCTCTGGCTGGCCCGGGCGAATCTTGAAGGCGCTCATTTACTCAGAGCCAACTTGGAGGGGGCTGATTTAGAAGGGGCCAATCTGCGCGGGGCTGAATTAATGGGTGCAAATCTATCAGGCGCAAATCTTGATAAGGCCAATCTGGAAGGCGCCAACCTAATAGGCGCCAATTTCAACGGGGCTAAGTTGATAGGCGCCAAGTTGAATCGAGCCAATCTAAGAAGTGCCAAACTTGAAAATGCAGCCCTGGGCAATGCTTATTACAACAGCAAGACGATTTGGCCCAAGGGTTTCGAGCCTGACGAATCAGGAGCATACTTTGTGGATGTAAATGAATGGTCGTAACCAGCCTACTGAAATGAAGGAAACATACGAACCTTTTAATTTGGTTTCATGATTCGGGGTCCGTCAATTACCTTGCTTCATAATCCCTGACCTCTTTGCGGTAGCTTTTCTCGAGTTCTGCCCAGTAGGTAGCCTCGGCATCAAATCCAGGTATATAGGCCAAGGGCTCTAGAATTTCCCCCACGATGCTAGAGACATCTACCCAGGCCTTAACAAACGCTAGCTCTTCCTCTGTTTCAGGACTTTTAAGTGGCGCCACCTTCTTTAGCGACTCAACCATTTCGGTAAGCAGATTGTCACTGATTTGGACTAAAGACATAATTTCAATCCTTTGCTATTCACGATGCCTGGGGGCTAACCTAACGTCCGAATTTTTCAGTTACGACAAAGGCATCGGATAGTTAACGGTTTTCCCTTTTCGCCCATAATACATGAGTCGATGTCGAAGGCAAGACAAATGTATATCTGAAATCTACTCAGGATCATAGTGCAACCGGGCCGAATCGTTATTAACTGGCACCAATTGGCAGTGAATGTCGTTTACATGGCACCATCACCATGTGTATTGTAAAAGACATCAATTCATGTCAATGAAAGGAGACAACACTATGAATCTGATGGAAATAGAAGTTACCCTAGCTTACCCGATCGAAGAAGTCTTCGCCCTCACGTTTGATCTGGAGAAAGCCCCACGCTGGCACAGCATTTTCTCCGACGTAAAACAGTTAACGGATGGTCCGATCGGTAAGGGATCCCGCTGGCAGATCAGCTATGTTGTTGGCTCGTTCATTCTGGAAATCGTCAACTTCCGACCACCTTTTAGCGTTACCTTCAAAGGAAGCAAAGTGATTGGCGGTACCATTCCAAACTTCACAATTGAGCTGCAAACGGTCCCTGAAGGAACACAGCTAAGCTACATAATTCATCCTGAAATACCAGCATTGTTGGGGCCTGTCATGCGCCTTATCGCCCCACCGTATGGCAAACACGATTTAGCACGCTACTTTCGCCAACTAGAAACCATGTTAGCGATTCCGGCTGTCCAGAATTACTAGCCAGGTGAGCCCCGCATTCTTTCCCCCATTTTCTTTTCAAAGTATCGTCTTTTTCACTCCGTATTCGGATGAGGCTCCAGCGAAAATTATGGGGTAAGATTTCCTGCCATTTAGTAGACCTTCTGCTCCAGGCTTGGATTGTTACTTGATACATCTGAAAGACATGAGTTTCGTCACTATCAAGCCCCAATGATTGCTCCGATAATTTTAGAAGAGGCAATACGTCTCTTTGGTGAAATTAGTTCGTAAGTAATTAACAGCCAATGGCTGATTGATAACAATAATGGAGGGAAACTCTTGAAGGCGATTGTATTCACCGAATACGGACCACCCGATGTCTTGCAGCTTAAAGAAGTGGAAAAACCGACGCCCAATGACAATGAAGTGCTGATAAAGGTGTATGCGTCATCTGTCTCATCGGGGGATTACGAAATGAGAAGTTCCCCGTTCTCGACCCGCTTTATGGCCCTGCTTTTCGGATTCAACTTTGGTCTCACAAGTCCAAAGCACACCATTTTAGGGAACGAAGTAGCCTGGAAAATTGAAGCAATCGGAAAAGATGTAACCCAATTTAATGTCGGTGACTTAGTCTATGGTCACTGCGGCGAATGTTATGGTGCCAACGCCGAATATGTCTGCTTACCTGAAGATGCGGAGCTGGTCATAAAACCAGACAGTTTAACTTTTGAGGAAGCCGCGTCCATACCTCATGGCGCTCATTCGGCTTTATATTTCATTCGGGATCAAGCCAATGTCCAGCCAGGACAGAAAGTCCTAATTTATGGCGCTTCAGGCAGTGTTGGTTCTTATGCGGTGCAATTGGCCAAGTATTATGGAGCCGAGGTGACCGGGGTGTGCAGTACTCGGAATTTAGAGATGGTAAAGTCTCTGGGTGCCGATAAGGTCATCGATTACACCAAAGAAGATTTCACTCAAAATGGTGAAACTTATGATGTGATTTATGAGACGGTAGGCAAGAGTTCTTTTGAAAAAAATGTTGGTTCGCTGAAGGAAGATGGAACCTATCTTGCCGGGCGATTTGGGTTACCTCAAATCGCTAAAATGGGCTTGGCTTCGGTGAGGAGCGACAAAAAGATCGTATTTGGGGCAGCACCCGGGGGTAAAGAAGATCTGGCTTTCATAACAAAGCTTGTTGAAGAAGAAAAGATAAAGCCGGTGGTTGACAGGTCCTATCCTTTGTCAGAAACGGTCGAGGCTCACAGATATGCCGACACCGGTCATAAGAGAGGTGGTCTGATCATTACGGTGGTACCTAACGGCAAAACCGCTTAATGTTGTGTCGCTACCTTCGTGACGCCCAGAATAAATAGTGCCGACCGCACTAATAATATTAGCTGCCCAATACCCTTGGAAAAGGAGCTCAAGTGAGCTATTCGGCTGATTTTTCCAAAGAAACAACGATTGAACATTCCCGAGAATTATTTGCCTTGAAAAATGGTTATGGCTGAGCAGAAGCTGTCTTGCTTGCGGTCAGCAAAGCTACTGGGCAAGATTGCCCCTGCGTTCCGCATATTGCCTCAGGACTACAGGGTGGATTGGGAGTGGGAGAAGTGTGTGGTGCTGCTTCCGGTGGTGTCCTGGCAATAGGTCTTCTATACGGCGAGAAACAACCCGAACTGGCCAACCAGCTAAGTAGAGAATTCGTTCGCGCCTTCGAAGAAAAGAACGGCGCGGTGCGATGCATCGATCTTGTCGGCTTCAACATGGGTGACGCCAGCACCGGCGAAGACATCGGCAGCGTAAAGGATCTAATGTTGTTTTTCGCTCGAGGCGGTAAAAGAATCTGTGATACGGCCGTGAGCAGCGCTGTTGAAATACTTCTGGATTTGTTAGAGAAAAGGGAAAGCTAGAAATAAGGCGGGCCAGATTGGGTTGCTTCAATGACGTTTAGCCGCGCGTCATAAATAAGGCATTTGGGTGCTTCGGGTTATCCTGACGCTACTTGACAAGCTGTCGAGCGATGTGCAAACGCCTTTAGGCTCAATAGTCGCGGCTTTTGGCGTCTAGGGCAAATGATGGATACAGCTGGTAGATACGTATCGAGGATTATTTTCATTCACGAAGGAGAACATTGAAATGGAAGAGGTAAGGATAATCCTGTCGGGTTTATGGGTAGCCACCATGTTGACCTATCTTTTGGGGGACGTGCTACGCATATTTGCCGGCCACGCCGAGCCGGGAAAACTGGCAGGTGGCATGGAGGCGACTCCAGCTATGTGGCTATTAATTTCCGTCATAATGCTGGTACCGATCGTGATGGTTGTTCTCTCCTTGATACTGAGCTATCCTGCGATACGCTGGGTTAGCATCGTCGTCGCCATCGCTGTCATTATATTTAATATCGCTGGCTTGCCTTACGAGGGCGCTTACGACAATTTTTTAATTGGTGTAAGTTTTGTGTTTAATGCCCTGGTTATTTGGTACGCTTGGAAGTGGGTCTAGACACGATTCGATGAGTTCACAGCAGTTGAAGTCACAATTGTTATGGAAAACATATTACCAGTAGGTAACTCCAGATATGACGGAAAATAGCAAGGAGGGACGATATAGGTCTAGTTGGATTGATAGCATCAAGAGGTGGATTGAAAACCTACCGCTATCTGCCTGGCTCTTCTATGCGATTTTAGGGATCGCCCTGATTCTCATACAAATCCTGGTCCTTTGGTTGGAAAATGGACTGCAAGCCAGGGAGCTATTGCCTGTCATCATCTTCAATAGCCTGTCCATTCCCTATTTGTTGGCTTTGATCCAGGTGCTCGATAAGCAGGCTGTGACTGCTATCAATTCCATGAGACCGGTGCTTGATACATCGGAGCAAGAATTCGGTCGCTACCAATTCAAATTGTCGCATATGCCTTTCGTAGCGCCGCTAATTGCCGGCCTTGTTCTAATGCTAATTACCATCGTGACTCCCCTCGTTTCGACAGCTCCGATCCGGTATGCAGCCCTTGAACAGCTACCTGTTTTCGCAGTCGTTTTTCATATTATTGACAAAATCTCCGCCTTCTTCTTTGGTGTGGTTCTCTATCACACAATCAGACAGCTGCGTCTCGTTAATTCCATCAATTCAAAACTAGTTCGCGTCAATCTTTTTCACCGGAGCCCTCTACAAGCCTTTGCGAAGCTCACCGCTTCCACCGCAGTCGGTCTTTTGGCCTTTCTCTATGGCTGGATGTTCATTAATCCCGAATTATTGCGAGATCCGCTCCTCCTTGGATACACCCTGATATTTACTATTTTAGCCATTTCAGTTTTCGTTTGGCCATTGTGGGGAATTCATAAGCTGATGCAGGTGGAGAAGGTGAGGGCACTGCGTGAAATCGACATTCAATTCGAAGCTCTATTTTCGAAGTTCAACCGACTGATCCAGGATCAAAGCTTTGCTGAGGCGGAAAGCCTGAATGCGACCATTTCCACTCTGGACATTCAACGCAAAATGATCAGCGACATCCCAACCTGGCCGTGGAGCTCAGAAACCGCTCGAATTGCCCTCACTGCCATCGCCTTACCGCTTATATTGATGATTATTCAGTTCTTTGTACTACAAGCTCTCGATCAATAAATTGATTTAGTTCAAGACGGAATCGACCATTAGAAATAGGGCGGACCAACCAGGAGATAAGCCATGAAAGCAGTAGTTTGGACGAAGTACGGGCCACCCGAAGTGCTCGAGGTAAGAGAAGTTGATAAACCTACCCCCAAGGACAATGAGATCCTGATCCAGATTTACGCCACAACGGTCACGGCCGGTGACAGTGAGGTGCGAAGACTCGATTTTCCATTTTATCTCAATATCCCCATGAGATTTTGGCGAGGGTTGTTGAAGCCCAAGGAAAATTCGATCCTGGGGACTGAGCTGGCTGGTAAAGTTGAAGCCGTCGGTAATGACGTGAAAAAGTTTAAGGTAGGTGACAAAGTTTTTGGCTCGGCCGGTCTTGATTTTGGCACCAATGCCGAATACATAACCATGCCCGAGAATCCAGGCGACATGGAAGGGGGCCTGGAAATCATGCCATCCAACAT
>JBFFVR010000068.1:0-7736 GCA_041570685.1 Promineifilaceae bacterium (SeqCode) | reverse complement strand
CAATCCGCTTTCCAAGACATATTTTGGCAATAGTGGCGCATCTTTGTCATAAACACTGTTGGGACCGCCACTTAAAATAAAGCCCTTGGGTTCGTGCCCCATTATTTTTTCTGGTGATGCTGACCAGGGATACAGTTCGCAGTAAACATTGGCTTCCCTTACCCTGCGAGCTATCAGCCGACTGTACTGAGATCCGTAATCAAGAATGATGATAGTATCATGTTTAGGCATATTCATTTTGATAAGCCTTCTTTTAGTCAGACAAGGAAGTTGCTAGGCCTTTTAGTCAGCCACAACGATCTTTCCACCACTCATATCAGTTATTGTTGCAGCGGATGTCACGGGTACTTGCCAATGAGCCAAAGCTTCACGTCCACCCTCGAAGGACTTCTCTACAACAGTGGCAATGCCTATCAAGGTTGCTCCGGCATTTTCAACGATCCGGGCTAACGCTTCAATGGTTTTTCCAGAAGCCAGGAAATCATCAACAATGAGAATTCGGTCTTCTGAATTAATAAATTCTGGGGAGACCATTAAATTTACCTCGCCACCTTTTGTATGACTCGGTGCTATTTCAAGATAAACTGGTTCCTTCATTGTTATCGGTTTGTGTTTGCGGGCGTAAACCAATGGAATATTGTCAAGGGCTTTAGCAGCCATAATTGCTGGCACAATACCACTTACTTCGGCCGTCAAAATTCTAGTAGGATGCAACGAACGATATCGGTCAGCGATATCTTGGCCAACTTTCTCCATAAGAAGCGCATCGACTTGATGATTAAGAAAACTATCTATTTTGAGGATACCCCGCCCCAAGTTTTCACCCTCTAGCCTAATACGCTCCTGTAAATTAGTCATGCTGCCCTCCTCGGTAAGGTTCATCAAAGCTTTAAAAAAAATACGGTCCCTTTCAAATCAAATTTACGATCTTTGATTGTCTAAAACTTGCCTATATAGATGGCGTCTTGCGACTCATTTTTTGAGATGACATTATAGCATTTTGACAGGTGCTTCCGTAGCCAAAAGGTGAAGTTAAGAGCAAGCTGAAGTTTCATGAACGATTTGAGAATTCTTTCACAAACTTCTTGACGCTAGTACGGCTACATCCTATAATGTTCAAAACTAATTGAAAGTTGTGAACGAGGCATTCCCATGTTGCAAGAGCGGGTTGATGATCTTGTAGGTGAAGTCGACCAAAAACTTAGAAATATTGTCCTTACCGATATAGATTTGCTAGAGGAAGCAAGCCATCATATTATCGATTCTGGGGGAAAACGAGTTAGGCCGCGGCTGGTGTTTTTAAGCTATCTTGCGGCTGGTGGGGAAAATGTCGATGATATAGTGGCCCTCGCCTCAGCTGTTGAACTAGTTCATACGGCGACCCTTGTCCACGATGATATTAACGATCATAGTCTAACCCGGCGCGGACAGATTTCCGTCCATGCGCGTTGGGGTCGAACTTTCGCCCTCTTAACTGGGGACTATCTGTTCACTAAAGTGTATGAATTAATGGCCCCTTACGGCTCTGAATATAACATCATTATGGCTGATGCTTGTGTCAAGCTTGTTGAAGGTGAAACACAACAGGCCGCGGCCGCCAAAGCCGGTTCTCTAGATCAGGAAACATATCGATCGATAATCGGCCGTAAGACGGCAAGCTTATTTGAAGCAGGCGCTCGCATGGGTGCTATGCTTGGCAATGGAAATGCGGTACTTGTCGAAGCCATGGGGAATTATGCCTACAACTTAGGATTGGCTTTCCAGATTGTCGATGATGTCCTCGACATTGTCGGCGACCCGGAAGCAATGGGAAAGCCAGTGGGCAGTGATGTGCTTCAAGGAACCGGAGCAGTAATGGCGCAAAATGGTCGAAAGGATGCTGATATAGGCGTCGTTTCAGAAGCTGATCCGATCAAAAAACTAATGAACCAAATCCGCGAATCGGGTGCTGTTGATATTGCTTTAGCTCAAGCAGACGAGCGAGCTAATCGGGCCAGACAGGCGCTACAACAAGTTCCGGCTTCTCCGGCACGAGATCAGCTGGAGAGCCTGATAGATCTCGTCTTAGCACGTGAGCAGTAACGAGGGCCATTATATAATGCATCGACTTCAGCTCACTAACTTTGAGGATCGACTCCAGCTGTGGATCGGAACATTTACCTTTCCGATTTGAAATATATCGACCGCTTCACTCTCCCGGCGCTCAAATAAAAATATTGAAACATAAATATTAAATTGCCTGCCCTGATCCTTAGTGATCAGGACATGACTTTGCTACAGAAGTCGCTTCTGACGATAATGTGAACGTCATTTCTTCTCGGTATACATTTCATGTTTCACTAGGGAACTCTTCTGGAGGTCGTTATGCGAGTCGCCATCTTTTCAGACGTTCACGGAAATCTATCCGCATTGGAAGCTGTATTAGAAAGTATTGATTCTGAGGCTGGCGTCGAACAGGTTATCTTTGCCGGGGATTTCGGAGTTTTTGGTCCTCGACCGGCCGAATGTTTGGATCTCCTACGACGGCAACCAACTCAAGCTATCGTAGGGAACACCGATGAATGGGTTCTAAATCCGCCTCCTCTCGTTGAGGGTCTAGATGAGCAAGAGCGGGATCGTCGACGTTATCTTCAGGATATCTGTAACTGGACCAAAGAGCAGTTGGATAATGAATCGATTCGATGGATCGAGCAAGTTCGCAACTCATTTAGCATTACCTTGTCACCAAGTGAGAAGCCGGTTGATAAAGTCCTAATCGTCCATGCTAATCCAGTCGATTTAGCGCAGATCATTTTTCCTTCGGAATCACGGCAACTAGAGTTGTACGGCCGAGTTCGCCAGCGAGATAAAGCCTTGAGCCCAATACTTAATGGTGTCGGGGCCTCAACCATCGTCTTCGGACATTTGCATATCCCTGGTATCCGTGAATGGCGTGGAAAGCAGCTGATAAATATTAGTTCCGTAAGTCTGCCGGGGGATGGCGATCCACGAGCCAAGTATGGTATCTTAAACTGGAACGAAGCTAATGGTTGGCAGTTTGAACAGGTAAATGTTCCTTACGAAATCGAAGAAGAGATTGAGGCGTTTTCCTCGGCCCAACCTCCAGGCTGGCAACGAGCCGTAAATCTTCTAACGGAAAAAGGATTCATACCACAGATTGTCTAATAATTGTCCCCAAAAATTTTAGGGCTTATTTAAATTCAACTATCGGATCATACGCCAAAGGCTGATGATTCAGATCCGTTTCGAGTCAGACAAATAATTTCGGCTCTGCCGAAAAATTTGACTATGCCAAATAGATGATTTGATAACTAAAAAATCATTGACATGTGCCATTCTGGCCTTTTATACTAATACAGAGCAGGAGGTTGAGACATATCTAGACGTTTAACTAGGAGGCGGTAAAGCCGATGACAACCTATGCTGACAGACCTTGGCTAACTAATTACGATCCAGGCGTCCCAGAATCCCTCAATATTCCTGATGTTCCTATTCAAAAATTTCTTGAAAATGCAGCTAGTAAATGTCCCAATCAGACGGCTGTCGTTTTCAAGGGCTCCAAGATAAGCTACAAACAGTTAAATGAGCTCGCCGATGCCGTTGCTGCAGGTCTGGTCGCCAATGGTTTTAAGAAGGGCGATCGGGCCGTTATCTACATGGTAAACTCACCCCAATTTATTGCCAGTTACTATGGCATCTTAAAGGCTGGCGGAATTGTTGTGGCCACGAATCCACTATACGCCTACCGCGAACTTGAACATCAGCTGGCCGATAGCGGTGCTGAAACCGTATTTGTGATGAGTAAGTTTTATGATCTGCTTAAACAAGTTCAAGATGGTGGAAAAACCCGAATAAAACGAATTATCGTAACCAATATAAAGGAATATTTGCCAACTCACTTGAGAATCCTGTTTACCTTGGCCAAAGAATCGAAGGATGGGCATCGCATAACAATGTTGCCCGGTGACATGTGGTTTCAAGATTTTGTTGCGGCCGGGCGCCAAGCACCGAAGGTTGATCTAGAAGTTAGTAGCGAAGAAGTCGCCTTATTACAGTACACGGGAGGTACGACCGGTCTGTCTAAGGGTGCCGTCGGCTTGCATCGCAATATCGTTGCCAATACTTATCTGATCAAAAGTTGGTTAAGTGATGCCCAAAAAGGGCAAGAAACATTCTTATCGGCTATTCCTCTTTTCCATTCTTTCGGCATGATTGTCGCGATGCACTTTGGCATACTGCTATGTAGCACCCTGGTTCTTATTCCCGATCCTCGTGATCAAAAGGATGTACTTGGCAGCATCAACAAATACAAACCGACTATTTTTCCTGGCGTTCCAGCTATGTATGTTGCGATAAATAACAACCCCGAAGTTGCGGCCGGAAAATACGATATCAAGTCAATTAGAGTCTGTATATCAGGCTCCGCGCCATTATTGCAAGAAACCAAAGAGGAATTTGAGAATTTAACTGGGGGCAAGCTTGTCGAAGGCTTTGGACTTACCGAAGCCCATGTGGTTACACATTGCAATCCTTACTTCGGCACAAATATTTCGGGATCGATTGGACTGCCGTTACCTAGTATTAAAGCTCGGATTGTAGATGCTGAAAAAGGGGATGAGGATGTTCCCGTCGGAGAAATCGGTGAACTCATCATTAAAGGCCCCTCTATCATGCAAGGCTACTGGCAAATGACAACCGAGACCCATAATGCTTTGCGCGATGGATGGCTCTATACCGGTGATATCGCTCGTATGGACGAAGGCGGTTATTTCTACATTGAAGATCGCAAAAAAGACATGATCATTGCCGGAGGCTACAATATCTATCCTCGAGAGGTAGAAGAAGTACTGGCCACCCATCCGGCCGTGTTAGAGGTTGCCGTAGGTGGCGTCAGCGATGAGAAACGGGGAGAAACCGTGAAGGCCTGGATCGTGAAAAAACCGGGCGATTCAACATCCGAAAAGGAGATAATTTCCTGGAGTAAAGATCAGCTAGCGAAATACAAATACCCCCGACTGATCGAATTTAGAGAAGAGTTGCCTAGAACAAGCGTCGGAAAGGTTCTCAAACGCGAGCTGATTAAAGAGCACGAGGAAAAATACGTTCGCGAAAAATCAACGGCTCATGCTTAAATTTGCTGTTGCCGGATAATTATGCGAATTCTCGAATCTTAACCTTTTGGTTCCAGTTTATTGTCCCGATAACTGGAAAATCGTATCCAATCGCTGATCTTCAAGGCTGGCAAAGTTCTGCTCCGCGTTGTACTATTCTGGACGTTCCTAAATCCTAATTCCAATATTCGTGAGCAATATGGGTACACTTAATCCAAATATCCCCACGCCAGAGCTAGCCCACCTAATGACTTCGGCCGCCTCCCGCATGAAAGAATATTCTATCCACTATCTAACGCCACAACTGTTGCTGAGAGAATTTCTCCGGGATAAAAATTCAGCCGCCTATCAGATTCTAAGACAGTTATCAAATCAGCGGGGCTTTGACTGGACAGATTTCACTGGCAGAGTGGAAATAATTGCGCGCAACAATCCAGGCCAAGATGCTGACTTCGATTTCACTGACGATTTCGGCAAGAACACGCCATTGGCGGACGAAATGCTGGTTGTATTAGACGAAGCTCTGACGATCGCTCAGGCAAGAGATGAGTTAAAAGCAGGCAGCGGTCATGCTTTAGCTGCCATGGCGCAACAAAATGTGACAACCTATGGCCTTCTAAAACGAATCGGCATAACGCCGGCGGCAGTAATCGCATTGCTGGGCGAAATCTCCCAAGACGGCACCCCCATCATTAGGGACTATATTCAAGAGGCAAGAGATGGCCAGGCAACCGCGGTTTATCAGCGAGAATCTTTGCTTCGCGAAGCCCTGAACCTGATGGCCCTCTCCCAACGAAGAAATATATTGCTCGTTGGTCCAGAGGGCAGCGGCAAACGGACATTCGCTTATAGCCTAGCTCAACTTTTGGCCGCTGAGGACGCCCCTGTAAAAGTTCGCTCTTTTGTTGTGATTAATGAGTCTGCTTTGTTAGAAAATCCCTTGGCGGCTCTACGTTCAGGATCACGCCGTGCAAGTGGTGGTGTCTTATTGGTGCCTAATTTGGAACGTTTTTTTGCTGACCGACTCCGAGCACCGTTTCCCGAACAGGTGAACCGTGAGTTACAAAAGGCTCTTTTAGGCGGTGAGCAGATCATCGTTGGTACTGCCACCCCAGCCGCCTCAGATCTCATGAACCGTCATCAAATTGTTCGGCAACAGATGAACCGGCTGGACATCCCACCGGCTACGCGGTCAGAAGCGACCGCGATCCTTGGCTTTCATCGCCAGAGAATTGAACAGGAATATGAAATCGAAGTGCAGGTGGATGCCATGGAGGTCGCCGTCAATCTGGCGGACAGTTATATTAAGACGACGGTTTTACCTGCCTCTGCAGTTCAGCTTCTAGATCGGGCGGCAGCGCTTGTGAGTATTGTTGCCCGTGATCACGAGGCAAATTTACCTGAAGTTGAAGCCGATGGCCGCTTGAGTGGTGACGATCTGATGGTGGCGGCTAGCATGATGACCAAGATTCCCCTGACGAAACTGAGCCAGGATGAACAGAATCGTTATGCACATATGGTTGAACACCTTCACGAGAGAATAATTGGTCAGGACGAAGCGATTTTGGCGGTTAGCAGGGCCGTAAAAACTGCCAGAGTAGGTCTGCGCGATCCCAAACGCCCCATTGGATCCTTTTTGTTTTTAGGACCTAGTGGTGTTGGCAAGTCCGAGTTGGCCAAAACCCTTGCGGAGTTTATGTTTGGATCTGAAGAATCAATGATTACGATCGATATGAGCGAATACCAGGAGGAAGCCAGCGTCAATCGTCTTATTGGTGCCCCACCCGGATATGTTGGCTTTGAAGGCGGGGGACAGCTAACTGAATTCGTCCGCCAGAAACCCTATACTGTGGTTTTATTTGATGAGGTTGAAAAGGCACATCCCCGCGTATTGGACATTCTGCTACAGGTTATGGACGAAGGCCGATTAACCGATGGCCAGGGCCGGGTAACTAGTTTTAGCGAGAGCGTCATCATCATGACGAGCAATTTAGGTGCTTACCATATGCTTGTTCCGGTGATTGGCGAGCGTGAGCGTGAATTGGTTCTGGGCGAAGTTCGCCGATTTTTCAGGCCTGAATTTCTAAACCGACTCGATGAAATCATTCTCTTTCACCAATTGACTCCCGATCAATTAGCCTTAATTCTCGATTTGATGCTGAAAAAGGAGTTTAAACTCGCTGAGCGACAAGGATTGAAGATCGAAGTAAGCAAAGGTGCAAGGCAATGGTTGTTGGCTCAGAATGATCAACCCGAGTTTGGTGCCCGACCCTTACGTCGGTTGATAGCTCGTCATCTCAGAGAACCTCTGGCAGATTTTTTGCTCAGACCAAAAGAAGAAGAAGATGGCTTGGTTTTCATTGATGTTGGTGATGATGGCCTGATTTTTAGACTGGGACACCTCGTTGAACCATCGAACTAGAAAGAATCCCAATTTCACCATCGCGCCTTAGCGCTACCTAAAGACCGGTTCAGATTTCTTCCCTTGATCCGCAACTTTCAAGTAGGCATAAAAAATGAGATGCCCCATAACCGGGCGGTTATGGGGACATCTCTGGGGGGGAGCCACGGATAATTTACCACACTTCAGAAGATTTGCAAGCCCCACAATAGCATAATAGTACT
>JBFFVR010000067.1:0-7739 GCA_041570685.1 Promineifilaceae bacterium (SeqCode) | reverse complement strand
TACTACTAGCAGTTGGCGGATTTCTCGGACTGCTTGTATTTGGCTCCATGGCTCTGTTCTTTGCACTTGATGACAAGCTTGTTGGGGGTTTGATTGCAGCGGTCGCTATCTTTACGGTCGCAAGAATACTTGTACAGATGGCACGCGCCTAGCAAACAGACGATGGTTTACTGAATCAGTTACATGATTGCCATTTCTTCGAGTAGATAGCGGCGTCTAATCGTATTGTTAGTGTTATGTAGCCGTCATGCGATAGCCTTTTAGAAAGGTTAATGTGGCGTCATGACGATATTTCGCAATGCATTCCTTTCTGGTGAACAAGGTGTAAGTCGATTAAGCTTCGGCCGCACCGCTACCATTTTGCTCGTCTTGATAATATCTGGTGTGGTTTATTTGGCTGGGGATCATATAGGGCAAATTGGTGCCTATGGCTATCCTGCGATCTTCGTGATGAGCCTAGTCGGTAGCGCGGCTTTCTTGATGCCGGCACCAGGAATTGTGCTTGTCATTGCCGCTGGTAGCTCTCTGGATCCTCTAGTCGTGGGTTTCGTGGCTGGTCTGGGGGCCGCACTTGGCGAATTAACGGGCTATATTGCTGGCCTAAGTGGACAAGGCGTGCTTGAGAATAGCCGGATATACTGGCAGTTTGAGCGATGGATGCAAAAATCTGGTACGATGGCAGTCTTTATTCTAGCCGCTGTTCCTAATCCTTTATTTGACTTGGGCGGTGTTATCGCCGGTGCCTCAAGGATGCCTGCATGGCGATTTATTTTAGGGACCTGGATGGGAAAAAGTCTCCGGTATGCATTGTTGGCCGTCTTGGGAGCCGCGACCCTCTCATAAGTGCTCTAGAAAACAGATCTTCCTGATAAGCTTAATGTCATACTAGCCTTTGATTTCGGGGCCATATGGTTGGTATCTTGCTTGAGTTACCTCCTGACAGTTAGAATACGTTGAAGGATATGCTCCTAGTACGACTGGACCCTTTATTGCCAATAACATGAGGAGAACATTCAATGACGCCAACATATGACATCATCATTATCGGGGGAGGAATAATGGGCTCTAGCAGTGCCCTGTATCTCTCCAAAGCCGGCTACAAAGTTGCGATCTTTGACAAAAGTAGCATTGGCCAAGGACCGACCGGTAAATCATCGGCTATCATTCGCCAACACTATTCCAATGAACTGACCGCCCGCATGGCACACTATAGCCTACAAGTATTTCAAGACTTTGAGGAGCGGGTAGGTGGAGAATGCGGATTTACCCAAGCTGGCTTTATGGCTTTAGTAGAGGCAAAAGACAGGGCTGGGCTAGAAGCGAACTTAGCGCTCCAGAGGAAAATCGGCATTAGAACCGAAATGCTGTCAACTGCTGATATTCAAGAAATTATGCCGGCGTTAATTGCTGACGATTTGGTCGCTGTCGCTTATGAACCTGACAGCGGTTATGCAGATCCCTATTTGACAGTAAATGCTTATGCAAAAGCTGCTCAAAGAAATGGGGCCGTGATCTACCAAGATTCAGAAATCGTAGATATTCAATTTCAGGGTGATCGGGTTACTGGAGTTAATACAACAAAAGAAAAATTCAATGCACCAATCGTTATCAACTGTGCTGGTGCTTGGGGAGCTCAAGTCGCTGGTCTGGCGGACCTTGAATTGCCTATCAATTCTTGTCGAGTCCAGGTTGCTTTTTTTCGTCGGCCGGCCGGTCATGAGACTGGACATCCGGTTGTAGCCGACTTTATCAATGCAACCTATTTTCGAAGTGAGACTGGCGGCCTGACGCTGGTTGGCTTAATAGATCCCTCAGAAGCTGATGCCATTGTCGATCCCGATCGCTTTAAAGAATACATGGACGATCAATTTTTGTTGGAGGCAGGCGAACGATTGGTTCGTCGATATCCGGCAATGGAGTTTAGCCAGAGCACTGGCGGCTACGCCTCGCTCTATGCCATTACACCTGATTGGCACCCGATATTAGATGAAGTGCCTGATGGGAGTGGATTTTACATTTGTAGCGGTTTCAGCGGACACGGATTTAAACTCGGCCCCGCGATTGGTCTTATGGTCGAGGAAATGATTAGCGGTGAAGGTCAACCAACTTTTGATCCATTCATATTTCGAGCTAGCCGATTTGCCGAGGGACAACCGGTGACTGGCCAATACGAATACAGTATAGTCGGTTAAATCGAAAGGATCTTTCCCAGCCTAATCAAACGAATTGTCATCACTATTGCGCGAGAAGCATGGGTTTGCTTCTTTCGACAGGACAAGACTATAGGTGTTTCAAGATTTAGGTAAATTGCTGACGGAAAAGACCAATAACGGACAGTTTAGTGGTGTTGTAACGATATCAAAGGACCGGGATCTCTTATTTGATCAAGCCTATGGCTATGCCAGTCGCCCATGGAACCAATTAAATACAACTAAAACGCGTTTTCGCATCGGGTCAATCGGCAAGATGTTCACGGCCGTGGCCGTTCTCCAGTTGATTGAATTTGGCAGGATTGGATTTGATACCGGCATTGTCGAGTATCTCGAATTAAGCAATACCACAATTCCACCCGAAGTAACCGTATTCCATTTGCTGACGATGACTTCTGGAATTGCCGATTGGTTTGATGAATCTGGAGATTGGGAAGCTAACTGGGCCAAACTACTGGCCAAATATCCCATCTATCTGTTGCGAGACAATCGAGATTACTTATCTCTGTTTGCTCACCAACAGCCGGTAAGCCAAGTTGGCGAATCCTTTCATTACAATGGCGCTGGCTATGTTCTGTTGGGTCTGGTTATCGAGCGAGCAAGTGCTATACCATATGCGAGTTATATGAAACAAAACGTATTTGAACGGGCGGGCATGGAAAACACTGATTTTCTATCACTTGATGGCGTCTATCCCGACGTAGCGGAAGGTTATATTCGTGTCGAATCTGAACAGAGTAAATTAGTTGAATGGAAGAGGAACTACTACTCGACCACACCAAACGCGGCCGCAGATGGGGGTGTTACCTCGAATGCTGCTGATCTGATACGGTTCTCCAAGGCTCTTCGAAGTGGAATCCTTCTTTCGGCAGACATGACCGAAGAAATGCTTACTCCGAGAGTTGAACAATTTGATACGCCTAAGCGAGGATACCACTGGTGGTATGGTTTCGGCGTCTCATTTATTTTGGATGATGATAAAGCCGTTGTGAGGTATGGACACACGGGCGAGGAAGATGGTGTCAGTTGCCGTCTCTACTATTATCCGCAATCTAGTTTAGATGTTATTATCTTGGCTAATCAAAGTTGGTGTGCAGGCGAGATAGGCTGGCTGATTCATGATTTAATAATTCAGCAAGCACTTTAGTCGCCAACTCATAAATAATCACAGATAAGGCTTATTTATCAAAATAGAGGAGCATGTAAAAATTAGCGATGGAAAATGAAAGTCTAATTTGTTTGAACTGTAGGCGGCCGGAATCGATCATTCCACTCGTTTCTCTACGTTATGATGGAGAGCAAGCCTGGATATGTTCGCAGTGCTTGCCGATATTGATACACAAACCGCAAAATCTGGCCGGCAAATTAAAAGATGCAGAACGGATAGAGGCTTATCCGGAAGACTAATTGTGAGTGATAAGTCATCGCTTGTCTGAGGCTTGACTATGAAAAGATTTCCGATTGCCACGATATTCCTTCTGCTGTTTGTTGTCTCTTGTTCTATCGTCTTTCCAGATAACAATTCAGCAGATTCAACGCCAACTCCACCCCTTGATCAGGTGGTGTCATTCTGGGTGCCGGTATACTCTGCAAACTTAAGCCCAGGTGAAAGCGTCAATGGTACTCAATTGACTTATCTGGGCCGTGACGGGGATGTTTACAACGTGACTATTGACGGTTTGGCAGCGACGAAGCGAGTGGGCGATTCATTTAATTGGCGCGGGGTCCTGGCACCAGGCGTGATAGGCAACTACAGCTTGCGCGTTTCGCCAACTTTACTTGGTAATAACCTTCTTACAGCCGGTCAAATACGATTATTCATCTTGAATCCGATCCCAGTGAATCTAGCCGACGATTTTCAGGTTAATCAATCAGTTCATAGGTTTAGTGGCATTGGAGTCGACTACAAAATTTCCCCTGGCGGGCAGATCCCAGGGACAAACTTAACATTTATCGGTTTCAATGATCAGGGGGCAGAGCTAGGGGGTACGGATGGATATCCTTACCGCACGGTTGGCGATTCCTTGTTTTGGACTGGGCGACTCAGAGGTAATGTCGTGGCAAAACAAAGTCTGCGAGTCATATCGGCCAGTGATGAAGAATTGCATCTAGTTGGTACGGCCGAACTTTGGATTACTCCCTCTTAGGCCGACACCAAGTATTCAGATAAATTGTTGTTATGGATGAGATTCAAGTGGCCACACTTAATCTTCGTAATCGCCAAGACAGGTGGTTATCGCGCCGGAAGCTTGTCGTTGCTGAGTTGCTCGATACCAAGCCGGATTTGGTCAGCCTACAAGAAGTTTATTTGCCGATTGGTCAGGCACGTTGGCTACGCAACCAGATTAATAGCCGGACTAGTGGTCACTCATCGGGTCCCTATCATTTGGTACAAAAACGCCGCCAAAATTTCATTAGAGGTTACTTTGAAGGAATCGCTATTCTAAGTAAACTGCCAGTTCTAGCGCATGATTCTATTGATCTAGGCTATGGGGGTCGGATTGCCCTTAGAGTGAATGTCGAGCTACCATCACGGCAAACGCTTGATTTTGTCGCCGTTCATTTTCACCATAAAGCCGAGGATCGAGAAGCACGACTTGAGCAGGCAATGCGACTCACAGGATGGCTGCAAGATCAGAATCCGGCACCAATTCAAATTATCGCCGGTGATTTCAACGAAACGCCCGATGGTCCGGCAATTCAACATTTGAAATCAAGTTACCGCTCTGCTTTTGTTGAGGCTCGCGGCTACGACCCGGTAGCGACTTTTCCTACGGCTTTGGTATCCCTATCAAATGACTGGAGTGGTTGTTTAGATTATATTTTTGTCTCAAACTCTGCCGGCCGGATCACAGATGCAAAAATTTTTTGCCGAAAACCAGCCCCCGAAGATCCAAAGCTGTATCCATCGGATCATGTGGGTTTGCTTGCGAATCTTCAGTACGATACGTAGCTTTGAATTTGCCGGCCACAAATCAAAAGTTGCAGAGTCGGGCTGAATTAAACCTTAGATTTAATATAATTGAGACTCATAATGGCGTGTTTTCTTGCAGAAGGGTGTATATATCGTATTGGCTAGAACCGTAATACGTTATCTGTTTAGTGAATCCTCTATCAGAAATCACGACTGACATCTACCGAGGACCATGTTTTAACCTTGTTACCCAATCTCTAGATACTTGACAATTGCTATGCCGAAATCTCCAAAAAAATCAACTAAATCTGAAAGCGAGAAGACGAAACCAACCATTTCGGTCGTAATTCCAGTTTATAATGAAGAGGAAGTTCTTCCCGAGCTGTACCGGCGGCTAAAAGATGTTTTAGAATCGCTGGATGACTCCTGGGAGATCATTCTGGTGAATGATGGCAGTTCTGACCAATCGGCCGGCTTAATCCAACAGATTCATCAAACGGATGCTAGGGTTAAAGGGATTAGCTTTTCCCGCAATTTCGGTTTTCAGGAGGCTGTGACTGCGGGTTTGGTTTATTCAAGCGGTGACGCGGTCATTCTATCTGATGCGGACTTACAGGATCCACCAGACGTTATTCCGGGGATGATAGAGCTTTGGCGAGAAGGCAACGACGTCGTATATGGCATTAGATCCAACCGAGCAGGAGAAACCTGGTTTAAAAAGTTTACAGCCAAGGCATTCTACCGGACCATTCATCGCATCACTAGCGTGGACATACCCTTAGATACCGGGGACTTCAGATTGATGGATAGACGGGTAGTTGATGCCATTTTGAAGATGCCTGAAAGGAATCGATTCCTGCGGGGCATGGTACCATGGGTCGGTTTCTCGCAGACCGGAATAGAATATCAACGCCAAGCAAGATTTGCCGGAGAATCAAAATTTAAGAGTGTTCGGCAAATGTTACCTTTTGCATTGGATGCGATTACGAGCTTTTCCTACTTTCCTCTCCAGTTGGCTACTTATCTCGGCTTTGTTATCGCTGCAATCAGCCTGATCGCGATCGTTGTGGTAATAGCTTTGCGCTTATTGGGTCAACAAGATCAGTTGACCGGGCAAGCTTCCACGTTGGTTGCTGTGCTCTTTTTGGGTGGCGTCCAATTGATTTCTTTGGGAATTATCGGGGAATATCTGGGCCGTATTTATGATGAAGTTAAAGGCCGGCCTTTGTATCTAGTTGAACGTCAATGGGGATTTGACGAGGAGGAAAATCAGGACCCAAAGCGGTAGCGATTAGCAAGAAAACTTCCAAACTGGCCCCAGCACTAGCCCCCAATTTCAGACATCACACGATCGAGAGGAATAATATCCTCCGACAAGCCGTGGCCCCATGGTTTCCACCAAATACCCTCTCTAATGATTTCTAAGAGGGAATCATCGTTAGCACCATCACGTAAAGGCTCCATTAAATTGACCTCTTTTTCCCGCAATAGGCATAATCTCATCCGACCATCGGCCGTCAATCTAGCTCGAGAGCAACCAGCACAGAAAGGATTGGTTACTGAACTAATGAATCCCAACGTTCCCTGGGCGTTGGCTAACTGAAATAGCCGAGCTTCTCCATCCAATTGCCCACCGTTGACCATCATCAGCGGACCTAAAGATTCGCTGATAGTCGTCTGAAGTTCGAGCTCACTGACAATGCCCGCTTGTTGAAAATCGGCCACGGCACCAAATGGCATCATCTCGATGAATCTCACTTGCCAAGGATTATCTAAGGTCAATCTGGCCAATTGGACAACGTCTTCCTGGTCATTGTAATTGCGAACCACGACGACGTTGAGTTTCACTTGAAGCCCTGCTTCCGTGGCAGCTCGAATCCCCAACCAAACATCGTCTACTTCTCCCCAGCGGGTTACTTTTTTAAATTTTGTTGGATCAAGGGTGTCAATACTGATATTTACCCGCTGCAAACCTGCATCCGCCAAAGGCTTGGCCAATTTATCCAACAGAAGACCGTTTGTTGTCATCGCCACTGTCTTGACGCCTGGTGTAGCGGCAATACCAGAAACTAAATCGACAAGATTTGCTCTAATGGTCGGTTCGCCGCCGGTCAGGCGATATTTTTCGAAGCCAAGTTCACTGAAAATGGAAACCAAACGAAGAATTTCATGATCTTGCAATAGCTCTTCTCGAGGACGAAAAGTCATTTCTTCAGGCATACAATAAACGCACCGCAAGTTGCACTTGTCGGTGAGAGAAATACGCAAATAATTAATATCGCGACCAAAGCGGTCAAGTGACATCGCTCAATAACCTAGTTCACTAAAATTATTTGTTTGGCCGTTTATTTGTTGGGGTTAGCCTTCCCGATTCAAACAATGATAACTCAATTATAATAGAGAGGCCGCTTTTTTATCAACTTTTTCTATTTTAATACCAATCTGAATCCCCTGATAGTAAAAAGCCTTACAGCGATTGACCTCATAAATAAACGAGTCCAAACGACCTCCCAAGCGCAACTCTGGATAGCATGTACTTTTCCAGAGCGGGCAAGACGTTGATTAATCACAGGTGTTTTGTATAACTTGTTCTAACCGAGGAAGCTATAATTTCT
>JBFFVR010000066.1:0-7780 GCA_041570685.1 Promineifilaceae bacterium (SeqCode) | reverse complement strand
CGCCTTTTCTAGCCAGGGAATAGCTTCCTCCCACTGACCCTGCTCAATTAGATAGGAACCGATATCATTGTATGGATTGCCAAAGGCCGGATCGATTTCGATCGCTTTCTTGCAATTTTCAATTGCTTCATCGTAGCGATTCATCATGCTATAAGTCCAACCCAGAAAAGTATACGCCTCGGCTGTAGGCCAGATTTCGATCGAACGATTGTAAACGACGATGGCATCGGCGAATTCACCTTTCATCTGGAGTCGATATGCTTGATCCACAAGCATCATCGCTTTTTGCCTGTCTGTTTCATCATTCATGGCACTTTGTATTTTAGCCCTTCAACGACCGCTAATTTTGGCGATTACTGGAATTAATTCTGGGAGTGTATGAATGGTCGCATCAGGGTTGGCCCCGTTGACAGATGGAAATCGATTGCTAGAAAGGAAATGTACGACGTTCATCCCGGCCGCTTTTCCACCAATGATATCTGCCGCGGGGTCATCCCCGACAAAAACCGAATTAGCGGGCAATTCTTTCAAATCACTCAGGATGCTACTGAAAGGGGCGATATTTGGTTTCCATTTATTGCTTTCAGCGGAGAATAACATTGAATCAAAATAACTATCCAGACCGAAGCGCCTCATATCATCAAGGTGTGCTTCTCGTGAAAACATAGTATTTGAAATCAATCCAAGCTTATAGCCCCTTGATTTTAGTTCAGCCAATACCTCTTTGCCCTCTGCAATCGGACTGGCCGAATTACAGATAGCTTTCTCATATGTTCTGGCTGTCAATTCGAGGGTATCGTTATCTGGGTGTTGGACTTCTAAATGGTCGAGAATCTCTAGTAAAAAGCTAGCTACTGTAAGATTTCTAATGCCAGAAGTCGCCAATTTCCAACGCTGCGGTAAGATTTCAAATCCTGCAAAAATGAATTGCTTCAGGTCAGGCAAGATGGTTCCACTATGAAAAAATAAATTATAGGCAGCCGTCAGTCCTGGTTTCTCAAGCTCAGGCCAACTGGTATGATTCCCGGCATAATCGATGAGCGTACCCCCCAAATCGAATACGATGGCATTAACAGAACCTTGGTTATTATTCATTCTAAAGCCAATTTCGCCACCGTTACGCCGGCGCCTCCTTCTCTATCTCGACCTTCTTCCCAAGAACTCACATGATCATTTTGTTTTAGGACATCCCTAACTGCCTGACGAAGACGACCAGTACCTTTACCATGAATGATACGCACCCACGGTAAACCCGCCAAAAATGCGGTATCAAGATACTGTTCTACCAATTGAATCCCTTCGTCAACTCTTTTTCCTCGAATATCGAGTTCCATTCGTGGTGAGGCTATTTTGGGACGTCCTACACTGGGCATATCCACCTCGTCATTTTGATCGGGGCGTTCTTTGAACTCCAATTCAGCCAAGGCAGCACGCATATGTAGGCGACCAACGGCCACCTCCGCATCATATTTTCCCAGACTAACGATGTTTCCTTTAACGCCTAAAGTCGTAACCTTCACAATATCGCCAACTTGAAGTTTGGATGATTTGCGTTGAGGTCTGGGCTCGGGAATGATAGGAGCGATCTCCTCTGACGACAATATCTCTTTTTCTACATCTTCACTTTGTTTCTGTACTTTTTTTAGCCGGCTTATGGACTTGGCATCGCGTACCTTCTTTCGCATTTGCCTAATTTCTTTTCTTAAATCAGCCAGCTCAGAATCCGCTAAGGCTCGAGTTTCATCCAATATATTCTGTCTTTCTTGTTCTATAGTCTCGAGGCGTTCTTGTAACTCAGAACGATCCGCTTCGGCCTGGCGTAATGCTAGTCGTGTCCCAGCTTCGCCAGATGAAATCTTCTCCCTAATTTCGTAGATGGATTCGAGCAACATTTCTGCTTCTCGGTTGCCAGCGCCAACAAGCTTCATCGCCTCATCGAGAACGCTATCTTCTAAACCTAGCCGCCGGGCGATAGCAAACGCGTTGGAACGGCCGGGTACACCGATGCTCATTTCATAGGTTGGCATCAAGGTATCTACGTCAAACAATAGCGAAGCATTTGTCGCACCCTTTGTTTGACTCGCATAGAGTTTAAGCTCAGGGTAGTGAGTGGCAACAAAGGTTGTCGCTCCTTTGTCTCGCAAAAAGCTAACAATTGATTGTCCAAGAGCCGCACCTTCCGTGGGATCCGTGCCAGAACCAAGTTCGTCTAACAGGACCAGCGAAAATTCATCGACGATATTCAAGATTCGGATGATATTGGTTATATGACCGGAAAATGTTGAAAGATTTTGCTCAATTGACTGCTCATCCCCGATGTCGGCAAAAACATTTTCGAAGACGCTTAGTTTCGCTTCCACGACCGGCAAATGAAGGCCCGACTGAGCCATGATAACCATTAATCCCATAGTTTTGAGGCTGACTGTTTTTCCACCAGTATTAGGGCCGGTAATTAAGACGATGTGAATATCTTCCTCTAACAGAAAATCTGTAGGAACCACGGTCTCCGGATTTAATAAGGGGTGTCGGGCCCCTTTTATCCATATAGTCGATCCTGGCTCAAGATTGTATGATTCTGGCGATTGCCTCTGTGCTCCAGACTTCGGCTTCGATTTTGCTATTGCCGTTCCCCAAGGGACCAATTCGGGCATCACAGCATCTATCGAATTCGCATAACGAGCTCGGGCAAATATCATATCAAGCTCAGCCAGACGCTCAACAATGCGTATGATCGCATCTGCATGATCTGCGACCAATAAAGTGAGTTCGGATAAGAGGCGTTGAATCTCTTCCTCCTCCGAAAGGTGCAAGGCGCGATAATCATTGTTTAGCTCAACCGTATTGATTGGTTCAATCCATAATGTCGCACCGCTATTACTTTGATCGTGAACAATTCCCCTGATACGTCCCCTATAATTTGACTGCAATGGCACAACATAACGGCCACCCCGAGTCGTGATGGTTGGTTCTTGCAGAAATTGGTTTTTTTCACTATTCATTAGAGATCGGAGTCGGTCATGAATCCTACCATGTACGATGCGCAATTTCCGTCGAATACTGGCCAGTTCCGCACTGGCACTGTCCAAAACCTCACCTCGTTCGTCAAGGGTGTTGCTAATTGCCGAGACAAGGCCCGGACACTCTTCGAATAATTCAGCAATGAAAGCTAAATTTGGATAAGTATCTTGTAGTTTTATGATTTTTCGTCGAAGATCGCGGGCAGCGATGACGGTCGATCTCACTTCTAAGAAATCTTCGGCGCTCAATATGAAACCTCTTTGGGCGTTGCCGGCCGCCCGGCGAACATCTCGAGCCCCACCGATAGTCACATCCGTTTGTTTATCAAGTAGAATCCGGGCTTCATTCGTCTCGATTTGCCAACGGGTCGCTTCTTCCAAGTCGCTAGTTGGCCTTAACTGAAGAGCGAGTGATTTGCCGGCGCTAAAGCTAGTATGCTCGGCCAAGAGGCCGAGAATCTTGTCGAATTCGAGGGTTCTTTGAGATTTCTTATCCATCTTACTTGTTATGAAATTTCCCACAGTCGCTTGGGAAGATTGAGCAGGTATCGAAGTCATCCCTCAAGTGTGGTCAAACCGACTAAAGTATAGCGGAATTTTAAAAGGAAACGCACTGTGTCGATATAATTTTGCTGAAAATTTCAGTTTACAGCTTGAAGCGTAACTAGTTCCTTCCAGCGTATTGCTCGTTTTTGGCAAGAAACAAGTATTCTCTTAATGAAAGATTTTGGCTATTTTGTGGTTTTCTTATCCCGGGTAAAATACCTTACTGATCAAAATGAAGAGGTAAAGAGGTTCATCGCCCCGACAGTGATGGGTCGGGGCTTTTCGATGTCTATTTGGAAATAAATATCCGCTAGGCAAGGGGCACAATTAATACGGAAGTTTTGCTATTGTATTTGTGATAAGCTATTTTCAATGAGTAAGAAGACAACACCTCAACTCAATCTAGCCCAAAAGATCGCAAGATAATGACTAACAAGGATCAGGCGCCGGCGATTATTTTTAGTGGCGTCAGCAAACGCTTTAATCTTGACTCAAACCAGTCCGATTCAGTGTTGGATACGCTCGTTGGCTTGTTTTCGCGATCAAAAAGAGAGCAGAGGGAAGAAGCTGTATTACTGGCGGTGAACGATGTCAGCTTTGAAATATGGCCTGGGGAAGCGGTTGGTTTAGTCGGCCGAAATGGTAGCGGTAAAAGCACGTTGCTCAAATTGACTTCAGGCATCATCCGGCCAAGTGACGGCCGGGTGGAAATAAGAGGCAGACTAAGCGCCTTGTTAGAACTCGGGGCTGGATTTCATCCCGATCTCACAGGAAAAGAGAACATTGCTCTTAATGCTTCCATTCTTGGTCTAAATAATGCGGAAATTGATGAAGTATATAACGATATTGTGACTTTTTCTGAGCTAGGCGATTTGATTAACATGCCTGTCAAGCATTATTCATCAGGCATGTATATGCGCTTGGGTTTTAGTGTTGCGATTCATGTGCAGCCCGAAATCCTGTTGATCGATGAGATTTTGGCTGTAGGTGACCAATCTTTCCAAGATAAATGTATTAATCGCCTCCATCAACTTCGTGACCATGGAACCACAATTATTTTCGTGAGCCATAATCTCGAGACAGTTCGTTCACTTTGCTCCCGGATACTTTGGATAAGTCATGGCAAAGTGTTAGCTGATGGTTCAACAGAGACTATCGCAAATCAGTATGAAGAAAGCCACGTGCAAACATTGGGCCCGGCAGAAGAGACGGAATCACTACCGCGTCGCTGGGGTTCCGGTGAAATTGAAATGCTCAAACTTCGGTTACTTGATTCTGAAGATCGGGAAAGATCTCGATTCGTCATGGGTGAGGAGCTTACAGTTGAATTGAACTTTATCTCCAAGCGGCCGGTGGAAGAGCCAGAATTTGGCCTGGCAATTCACCGGCTTTATGACTCTGCCAATGACGAACCTTATAGCCTGATTGTCCATCCACATTCCGGAGTTATAGACGGGCAAGGTATAGCTCGTTGCCGAATAGATAGTCTCCCCCTTATTCCTGCTGAGTATACCATTTCGGCAACGATTTATGACTCAGCCGGAAAGACGGCCTACGATCACCAGGAACGAATTCTAACATTTCAAATTGTTGCTGCTGTGGGAACAGGCAGAAAAGGTTTAATCGATGTATCGGCCTCTTGGGAAACCAATGTTCCCAATACGAAAACTGAGACGCCCCTAGATACCGAACGCGAAAGTCACTACTCCCCCTCAGCCAAACCAACACAAAAAAAAACTAAGTAAAAACAGTTCGCTGCAAGAGCTTGCATCGGGAATCTATCTCTAATATCAACGTTCATTGGAGCTTTAGCCCAGGAAAAAGATATAGAGATCGATGGCCAGAATGGTCAATAAGGCAAACAGCGTTACTGTCTTGACAGGTATCGGATAATTACGTCGCTTGTTAATGACAAAACGGATCGCCAACCATACCGTGCTCATAAATAAAGCAGTGACAAAAAATGCTGATAGATGGCGGCTTGGGAATTGACCTGAAATGAGCTGTGACACAGGTGAATTGATATGAACAAAAAAGTCTATCGGATCACGGAATATCGAAGGAATGTGATCGAGTAACCGACCGAAAAAAGCTGAGTAAGATTCTTCTGCCCAGTGGAAGGTCGGATTCATGCTTGCTACTCGGCCGCCAATCTTGTCTGCTAAGCCAAATCGCATCAATAGAAGTTGGTGGAGGAAGATCAGTGTGCCAAGCAGAATAGCGCTGGACTTTCGAGCAGGGCTCGGGATTGCTTTGATAAGCGCAGAATAACCGATGATTAGTATAACAAGATCACTGGTAAAACGTCTCGGTCCATAGCCACCGCCGGCAAACCAATCCCGGACGCTGCTATTTATATACAAATCGAGAGCCAATACCACTAGTAAAGGAATCACTAATCGCAAATTTTTCCGGCCCAACAAAACAAGGCCAAGCGCTCCAAGAAGTGCTCCTGGCATCCAGGGAAGTAAACCGCGAAAGCTAGAAAACAACACAGACAGTAAGTAGGGTGCCTGCCAGTTTATGAAACTTGATCCTTGGGGGACGGTTATCCAGATTCCGAAAGTGATTTTCCAATGGACTAGTTGTATTGAAAATACAGCTACCGTTAGTAACCCGCCCAGGGCTAGATAAGCCAATCCCCGAATCCATTCTTGGCGTTTCTCCTCTCTAGAAAGAGTCAGCCACCACCAAGCAGTTGAAACGATCGGTAGGGCAAAATAAATAAGGTGTTGCCAACGCACCAACGTTGCTAGCCCAATGAGGGCTCCTAAAAGGATTGCCTGACCATATTTTGGAGACAACCAGTAGGATCTCCACCAGGTATAAACGACCAGAGCGGTTACGAAAGCAGAAGTTGCGTGAGAGTAGAGGGGTTCTCTGTACTGGTAGTAAAGAAGGGGGGTGGCAAAAAGCATTGTAATCGCTGCGGCTAGGGCGCTGAAACGATCAGTTTCTTTACGAGATATCCGATACCCGATCCAAAACGATATCCAGGCCAATGCTGCCGAAAACAGGCCTATGCTGATGGTGAAAAACCATTCATATCCAGTCAGCCCGTTAATACCAGGACCAAACGATTGGCCGAAAAAATAGACGATTCGCAGTATGATCAACCACGGCAGCCATACCAGACCACTGCCAACTGCGAAAGGGCTGTTGACACGTCCCGTAGATGTTAGATCCTGCTCCATTCCCCTTTCAACAAAATCTTCTGAGGCGGTTGGATAGGATAAGACCAGATCGTTAGCGATCTGCAGATCGCCGTCAAATAAGAGTGAACGAGCATAAGAATAATAGAAGGTGGCATCCCAGGTCGGGTTAATATCCTGAAACAGAATTGCCCACTGAAATAGGCAGATGGCGGCAAGTATTAGCGAAGGTTTTAGGTATCTTCCAGCAGCTTTCATATTAGCTGCCGTAACTATAGCAGGCATCTGCCTTAGGTGATATCAGCGATCATTGTGTTGACTCGAATTCTCTCAGAAAGACATAAGCGGCTGTGAATTGAAGTATCGATTCACTAATCTGAAACAAAGATCATCCGATGGCGAGATAATTTCCGCCCAAGATTAAATCGGGCTTATGGATCCGTTTTTTGGTGCGGTAGTCATTGGATCTTTAGTCTTCGATTACTCAATATCTCATCTAGGATATGGGTTGTAGCAGACATTCAACCTATGGAACAGTGCAAATCTGGTGAGCTACAGGAATGTAACAGGCATGCCAAGAGCGAGCGCAATATAATGGTTGATAGGTCGGATGGGGCCGATCCCTTTTTTGGTGAGGCAAGCCTCGAATTACACTATCAATGTCTCTGAGATACCAGGTCAGTCGAATCTCCATGCAAATGCAGATCAAAGCAGCCTAGTGGAGCAATATCTCGCACTAGCGTAAATTCGTTGATCCAGTAGACGGTAAATAGACGGTACCCGTTTAGACTCTTGTCCAGAGATTCCTTGTGCAGAAATCTAACATTATTGAAACGGCAGGCCATAAAATCATAGGTCGCGGAGATCATGTTTGAACCCTAATACGGGAGAACTCAACATATCCAAGGGAAAATTAATCCTGTCACGGTTTATCTTGGTTAACCTGCCACAGCTCAAATACCATTGGGAGGAAAAATGAAAAAGTATTCTTGGAACTTGTTTGCCCTAGTTTTAGGTATCCTTATTGGCGGAGTTGCTTGTTCAGGCGTGAGAGAAGAGACGCCT